>CAZDOV010000012.1:1552-10654 GCA_964507135.1 uncultured Eubacteriales bacterium
AAGCGTCTACGCCAGGATTAATCCAAGTAAGGTGAGGAGCGTAATCTGTTATTACACATATAAGCGGAATATCAATTTTTTGAAGAGATTTTAATTTTGAAATCATCTCAGCTGCGAATGGGTGAGTGGCAATGATTACATCAGGTTCAAAATTATCAAACAAAGGCAAAAGCCTTTTGCTTATCAAATTGTTTACAGACAATAAAAGCTTATTTACGGTTTTTTTATTTGAAGTATCATACATCATCTTCCATATTTTTGGATGATACCTAGCTATAAAATCATAAATTTCTGTGACAGTTTTATTGAGAATCGGACTAATGTATTTTAAAGTATCTATCACTTCAGATTGAGCGCCGTTTTCTATCAAATATTCATTTATCGCGTGAGCAGCGCTCATGTGTCCGCTTCCTGTTGATGCGGAAAGAATAATAACTTTCATTCTTTGCACCTCTGTTACTTTTATAAATCAATTTCCCAGAACCGTTAAGTCACTAAGCCTGTATCCTCTTGCAAAATCTTCTGCCAGCATGCGCTTTTTCCCGGCTATTTGAACTTCCAAAAGTTCCAAACAAGTGTTCCCACCACATCCGATGATCAGCGGGGAAGTGCTGATAACTTTTCCTGGTGAAGAAATTCGTATTCCATAAACTTTGGACTTATAAATCTTAAAAAGCTTTCCTCGCAGTGTTGTGTGAGCTATTGGCCATGGATTTGATCCACGAATAAGGTTGTGAATCTCTTCAGCGCTTTTTTCCCAATCTATATCGCCAGTAATTTTATCAAGCGGAGGAGATAACGTTGCTTCATTATCGTTCTGCTTTATCGGAACTAAATTGTCGTTTTCAAGTTCACTTAAAGTTTTAAGCAGTAACTCTGCTCCAACTTTGGATAATCTCAATTTCAGTTCCTCAGAAGTTTCTTCGTCGTTTATTGCGACTGAACTTTGTAACAAAATATCGCCTGTATCTAATCCTTCGTTCATAAACATAGTCGTGATACCGGTAATCTTATCACCGTTTATAATGCTCCACTGTATTGGCGCTGCACCGCGATACTTTGGCAAAAGCGAACCATGAACGTTAATGCAACCGTATTTTGGAAAATCTATGATATTTTTAGGCAAGATCTTTCCATATGCTACCACAACTATAATTTCGGGATTCAGATTTTCGATAATTTCCAAAGTTTCTGGGGCTTTTAGTTTTTCAGGTTGATAAACTTTTATACCACATTCATTAGCAAAAATTTTGACAGGTGGGGGAGTAATGAGCATTTTTCGTCCTTGCGGTTTGTCAGGCTTTGTGAACACTCCGCAAATTTCATGGCCGTTTTCTATTAAAATTTTTAAAGATGGCACTGCAAATTCGGGAGTGCCCATAAAGAGAATTTTCAAGTAGTGTCACCTCAAGTGTTTTTCAAATCATTGCTGCTTTGATTGTCGTATTTTAAGTAGTATTCTTCGAGAGTTAAATTATTTTCATACAAATATTTTGCAAGAGTCTCTCCAACATACCTTATATGCCAAGGTTCAAATTTCATTTTGGTAATATTTTCCTTGCCCTTCGGATAACGAAGTATAAACCCAAACTTATGCAGTTGAGCGTGAAGCCAGTCGGTGGTTGGATTCGTATTGCCGTTTTCGTCTAGTGCAATTCCGGACCATTTTCCGTTCAAAAATATATCAAAATCCATAGCAAGGCCAGTGTTGTGTTCGGAATAGCCTGGTAAACATGAACTAATATCAGCCCATTCTTTTCCTTTTTTTCTCACGAAGTAATCATATTTTTTACCTTGCTGTTTGAGCGAGAGATAACCGCTGGTTACGTCTATAATAACACCGTTTTCTTTAGCAAAATTCTGGAACTCTTTGAACTTTTCCGCGGTTTTCTTTTCGAGATACGTAGTATGATCATCGATACCAAATGTTTCGAAAATTATTCTGTTATTTTTTATTGTTTCAATTGCCACGATGTTTGGAATTATTTCGTTTTCGAGTACTTGGTCATCTATTTTATGTTCCTTATTGACTAGCATTTGATAATTCATAATTTTCAGCTCCTTTGATTATAATTTTCAACCATTAGTATGATAATTCACATTCAAAAGTTTTTCAATCTGCTGCTGAAATGAGTGTTTGTAAGCGTGGATACAATTAAACGTATCCCCACCTATACAAAATTAATATTTTGTATAGGTGGGAGGACTTTTTCTCCGAACACCATTTAAAAGTTGCTTCGTTGGCTGTGCAGAAATCACGGTGAAAATTACGATTATATCAACTCAGGCATGTCGTCACACGCAAGCCTAAATATCGTTTTTCACTTTTCGCCATAACTCCCGCATGAATTGCCATCCAAGCTACAGCATAACGGACTGCTATATCCAAATCCAATATCACTTAGCTTTATTAACTGTGTATAAAAATCGTTCGCTGCAGTAACTTCGCAAGCGAAATGCGTCGCTTTGCATAAGTTTGGACTTACGCTTTTCGTTATCCGACTTCGGCAGTAGATTCTGGCGCTTAGTTACGTTTTTGTTGCACTTGATTTATTTTTTGTATTTTTTATAAAAAATACTTGACAATATATATATATATATAATTGACACAAATCGAGAAATCGGTTTGTGTTTTTCAATTTGAGGTGATAACTTATGGGTACAGTAATCAGGGATTTCAATAGTGGAATAGCAGATGTCATAAGTTGGCTGTTAAATGGCGGTAATGCAAAAAAGGTAGACAAATCTCAGTGGAAACAATTTGCTGGATTAAATTGGAGCAAGGCTGTATCAGTTGGAAAATCATGTATAAAAAACGGTGAATTTCAAATTACTGTAATCACCACTGCAAGGCCAAGCAAAACAAAACGGTTAAAAAGTATAGTTACTCCCACAAAGAAATATATTGCAAACTTAGTTCAGATTATCGGGAAAAATGTGTTTTTATGTGCTACTATGGAGTTAAAAAGCCATAAAGACAAAATAAATATTAAACCTGGCCAATTTATTGATTATGGAGCAACATTTATAAGAGATAATGATAAAAAGATAACAGGCATCACAACTCGTATTGATATAAAAATAATACCTACATAAGATTCGCAATAAACATGGAAAATTTTTGCCTAATTTTTAGAGTGTTTTTTTGAGATAAGTGCCAGTATACGACTTTGGGGCCTTGGCGAGTTCTTCCGGGGTCCCTTTCGCGATGACTTCTCCCCCATTTTCTCCACCTTCGGGCCCTAGGTCGATGATATAATCACAAGTTTTGATGAGGTCCAAGTTATGTTCAATCACAAGAACAGTATTACCGGTACTTGCAAGCTTTTGAAGAACATCTGTAAGCCTATGGACGTCCGCAATATGAAGGCCCGTTGTGGGTTCATCCAAAACATAAAGAGCTTTGCCTGTCGATTTTTTTGAAAGTTCCGTAGCAAGTTTTACTCTTTGGGCTTCCCCACCGGAAAGCGTGGTGGCTGGTTGCCCAAGAGTAATATATCCGAGGCCAACTTCTTGCAGTGTGCTCAGTTTACGCTTTATTTTGGGATGATTTTCAAAAAATTCGCATGCTTCATCAATTGTCATATTCAAAACATCGCTGATGTTTTTGCCTTTATATTCAACAGAAAGAGTCTCAAGATTGTATCTTTTCCCTTTGCAAACTTCACAGGGAACGTAAATATCCGAAAGGAAGTGCATTTCGATTTTGATAATGCCGTCACCTTGGCACGCCTCGCATCTGCCGCCCTTTACATTGAAGGAAAATCTTCCGCTACCGAATCCTTTCGCTTTTGCGTCATTTGTTGAGGCAAACAGTTCCCGAATATCCGTAAAAAAACCTGTATAAGTTGCAGGATTCGAGCGAGGTGTACGCCCGATAGGAGCTTGACTAATATCTATTATTTTGTCAAGATTTTCTATCCCGACTATTTTTTTATGTTTTCCGGGAATATTTTTAGATCTGTTCAGTACAGATGACAATTTTTTATATATAATTTCTCCCACAAGACTTGATTTCCCCGAGCCTGAAACACCTGTTACTCCGGTAATTGTGCCAAGTGGTATGGCAACATCTATGTTCTTGAGATTATTCTCCTCGGCTCCTATTATTTCAAGAAACTTCCCGTTACCCTTTCGTCTTTTTGCTGGCACGGGGATTGACTTTTTGCCGCTCAAATATTGACCCGTTATTGATTCGGGGCATTTTTTTATATCTTCTACAGTGCCAACGCAAACTATATTTCCGCCATTAACCCCTGAACCCGGGCCCACATCAATAATGTGATCCGCGGCGTACATCGTATCTTCATCATGTTCAACAACGATAACCGTATTTCCGGCATCACGCAAATTTTTCAAAGCGTCGAGTAATTTATCGTTATCGCGTTGGTGCAGTCCTATGCTTGGCTCATCGAGTACGTAAAGTACTCCCATTAAAGCTGACCCTATTTGCGTTGCCAAACGTATGCGTTGGCTTTCCCCACCCGAAAGCGTTCCGGATGCTCGAGAAAGAGTCAAGTAATCTAACCCTACGTTTTTCAAAAATTGTAATCTTGCACTAATTTCCTTTAATACTGGCTTTGATATAATCATCTCTTTTTGGCTCAATTTTATATTTTCTATAAAATTGAGTATTTTGCTTATTGACATATCACATATTTCTGAAATGTTTTTTCCATTAACTGTTACAGACAAAGAAACAGGAGAAAGACGCTTCCCTTTGCATTCATCGCAAAGCGTTTCGTTCATGAAAATTTCTATTTCAGACTTAATCCATGCGCTTTTTGTATCTCGAAATCGCCTTTCAAGATTAGGGATTATACCTTCAAATTTGTTTTTATACATAGTTTTTCCGTGCGAGGTTTCTCGCACCAGATCAAGCTTTTCTTCACCTGTACCGTATAAAATTATATTTACAATATCTGCAGGAAGTTCTTTAATAGGAGCATCAAGAGAAAATTTATATTTTTCAGAAAGCGCGCGATAATACATATTTGCGATTGTGTTACCTTCTAGCGACCATCCCCCGCCCTTTATTCCACCTTGATTTATTGATTTCGAATCGTCAGGAATTATTAAATTAGGGTCGATTTTCATAAAAACTCCAAGTCCTGTGCATTTTTTACACGCGCCAAAAGGGCTATTAAACGAGAATGTTCGCGGTGCAATTTCGCCGATCGATACATTATGTTCGGGGCACGCGAGATTTGTAGAAAAAAGCACATCCTTTTCCAAATTCACATTCACCATAATTATTCCGTTAGAAACACTTGATGCAATCTCAACTGCATCGGCCAACCTTGAACGAATTTTATCGCTAATCACTATCCTGTCTACTATTATTTCTATATTGTGTTTTTTTGTTTTTGAAAGAGATATTTTTTCATCAAGGTCATAAACCTCCCCATCAACTCGAACTCGTAAAAAGCCTTTTTTTCTCGCTTCTTCCAGGTCTTTTGCGTGTTCACCTTTCTTGCCACTCGCAATTGGCGCAAGGATTTGGACCCTTGTGTTTTCTCCAAAATTCATTATCTTATCGACGATTTGGTCAACAGATTGATCTGTTATTTCTCTACCGCATATAGGACAATGAGGTGTTCCGATCCTTGCAAACAACAGTCTTAAATAATCGTAAATTTCAGTAACAGTTCCAACTGTTGATCTCGGGTTTTTTGAAGTTGTCTTCTGATCTATTGAAATCGCAGGTGACAATCCTTCTATGCTTTCAACATCGGGCTTGTCCATTTGACCTAAAAACTGTCTCGCATAAGAAGATAACGATTCCATGTATCTTCGTTGACCTTCAGCATAAATAGTGTCGAATGCCAGCGAAGACTTCCCTGAACCTGAAAGGCCGGTAATTACTACGAACTTGTTTCTTGGCACCGTTACATTTACGTTTTTCAAATTATGTTCTTTTGCACCTTTTACAATTATATTTTCTTGCATATTTTTCTCCTCGGTATTTATTATTTCAAATTGTTACGTACTTGAATTATTTTTCTCGTAATTTTTTAATTTCATCCCTCAAAAATGCTGCGTGCTCAAATTCAAGCATTTTGGCGGCCAAATTCATTTCTTTGGAGAGTTCGTCTATCAATTTTTCTTTTTCTTCAGATGACATTTTGGAGTTTTCAGAAGTATCTTCCGGGAGCTTCTTAGAAGATATTTCAAGTACGCTGTTTACCTCTTTGACTACCGTTTTCGGGGTGATACCATGCACTTCATTGTAATTTTTTTGAATTTCGCGACGTCTTTCGGTTTCCTTTATCGCACGCTCCATAGAAAGTGTTATCTCATTAGCGTACATTATTACTTCCCCACCGGAATTTCTTGCGGCTCTTCCGATCGTCTGAATTAGCGAGCGTTCTGAACGCAAAAAACCTTCTTTATCTGCGTCAAGTATAGCAACTAACGAAACCTCTGGGATGTCGAGGCCCTCTCGAAGCAAATTTATTCCAACAAGAACGTCTGTTACTCCCGTGCGCAAATTTTTTATGATTTTCATGCGTTCAATTGTTTCGGTATTACTATGCATATATGTTGCTTTTATTCCTATATCTTTCAAATATGTCGTCAAATTCTCTGCCATTTTTTTAGTAAGTGTAGTCACCAAAACCCTTTCGTTTTTTTGCGTTCTCTTGTTGACTTCATTTATCAGATCGTCAATTTGACCTTTCACAGGCTTAACTGAAATTTCTGGATCCAAAAGTCCTGTCGGTCGTATTATTTGTTCAGCTACATTTTGACTTTTTTCAAGTTCGAAATCTCCGGGAGTTGCACTTACAAATATCACTTGATTGATTTTTGAGTAAAATTCATCGAAATTCATCGGTCTGTTATCATAAGCTGAAGGCAACCGAAAACCGTATTCTATCAGATTTTCTTTTCGTGATCTATCACCTGCGTACATCGCCCTAACTTGAGGAAGCGTAACATGCGACTCATCAACAAACATCAAAAAATCTTTCGGGAAATAGTCAAACAAAGTGAATGGCACGCTCCCAGGTTCACGGCCAGAAAGAACTCTTGAATAATTTTCAATCCCTTTACAAAAACCAATTTCACTTAACATTTCCGTATCATGATTTACACGTTCGATTATCCTCCGAGCTTCGATCAACTTGCCGTTTTGGTGAAAATATTCAGAGCGTTCCACTGCTTCTCTTTTTAGCTTTTCGATCGCTACTTCAAGTTTTTCTTTAGGCACAACATAGTGTGACGCAGGATAAATCGCCGCGTGCGAAAGAACCGCTCTGATTTTATAAGTTTTAGGATCAATTTCACAGATTCGTTCGATATAATCTCCAAAAAACTCAACACGTATGATCGCATTTGAAGCGGCGGGGAAAATCTCAACTGTATCTCCTCGCACACGAAATTTATTTCTGGTTAAACTCATGCTGTTTCTTTCATATTGCAAATTCGTAAGCTTTCGTATAAGTTCATCGCGATTTTTTTCTGTGTTAGGTCGTAATGAAATCACCATGTTTTTGTAGTCAATAGGGCTCCCTAAACTATATATGCACGATACGCTAGAAACTATTATTACATCATTCCTCTCAGAAAGCGCTGATGTTGCAGAATGCCGAAGTTTATCTATCTCATCATTAATTGAAGAATCTTTTTCAATATACGTATCCGTTGAAGCAATATACGATTCTGGCTGGTAGTAATCGTAGTAAGAAACAAAATATTCCACCGAATTATTGGGGAAAAACGACTTAAATTCCGAGCAAAGCTGCGCCGCAAGAGTTTTGTTATGCGCAAGAACCAGTGTCGGCTTTTGAACCTGTTCAATTATATTTGCCATCGTAAACGTTTTTCCAGATCCCGTAACGCCCAAAAGGGTCTGCTCTTTTATGCCACTCTTTATACCCGCGGCAAGTGACTTTATAGCCTCTGGCTGATCTCCTGTAGGCTTATACTGAGATTTAATTTCAAATTTCATCTCAAGTCCCTCCCCAATGTTAAGCCGATTTTTTAAACTAATTTCTATTATATCATGTTCGTACATTTTATATAAATCAAATCTTAAAATGCTATAAAATCACACACTGGCGCTCTTGAATCATGAAGATTAGTTCAATATAATACTGATATAGATTAAGTTTATTCAAATGTCGCAGTTTATTCTGAAATGTTTTGAGAAGGGAAGATTTATTATAGCCGAAAGGTTTGCGCGCACGAAAATGCTCATTGGCGAAAAAGCCTTTGAAAAATTGAAAAATTCAAAAATAGCTATTTTTGGTCTCGGTGGAGTTGGGTCGTACGCTGCCGAAATGGTAGCCAGATGTGGCGTTGAAAATATTGTTATTTTCGATGGCGACAGAGTTGATACGACAAATATAAATCGCCAAATTTTAGCGGATTCAGGAACAATCGGGAAGCCGAAAACCGAAGTGATGAAAGAACGAATTTTAAAGATCAATGAAAATGTAAAAGTTGAGGCGAATTTCACGTTTTTTGATTCCTCTAATGCAAATAATTACGATTTTTCAGGCTACAGCTACATTATTGATGCAATAGATACCATCACATCAAAAATTTTACTCATCTGCAAAGCAAAATTCGAAGGCATTCCCATAATCAGTAGCATGGGGGTCGGTAATAAAATTAATCCTCTGGAAATCGAAGTGGCTGAATTATACGCGACTCAAAATTGTCCACTTGCAAGAGTTATGCGGCGCGAATTAAAAAAAAGAGGGATAGAAGATTTGAAAGTAGTATATTCCAAAGAAACCCCAAAATATGCACCTTCCTCAAATGATAAAAATGGCAAAAGGATAAATTCGAGCATAGCTTTTGTTCCATCAGTCGCGGGTATAGTGCTTGCAAGTGAAGTTGTTAAAAGCATAATAGGATATACCCGGTAGGAGGTTTGTGATTATTGAGCTTTCAAAAATGGATTGTGAAAAAAATAGATAATCGAGAGGTCTTGAATTTAGTAAATATATATGGCATACCGCCGCTAAGCGCTGGTTTGCTTATTTCGCGCGGAATTTGTAACCCAGATGATATAATGGAATTTATTCTGCCAACCGTCGATAAAAATGAAGAAGCAAAATGATTGGGCTCAAAGCCAAAGCTTCAGAATCTTCA
>CAZDOV010000013.1:0-10394 GCA_964507135.1 uncultured Eubacteriales bacterium
ATACACTCGATAATAATAAGTGTTATAGATTCGCAAAGAGGCGCTGAGGTTGGCGCCCCTGCTTTTTGTTGCACCAATTTTTGCGCTCGCCTCAAATTTAAAATAATAGTTGAAAAATCCCCGGAACTGTTATATAATTTCTGAGAACAGTATACAAAAGTTGAAAAAGTTGTGGAAAATGTGGAAACTTTATTTCATCCAAAGGCATTCCAAGCGATTTGTGCTATCGCTTTACAGGAACGGAGGCGAATTTATGTCCAAAAATTTGACGATCCCCGCGACAATTCAAAATTGGCCGAAAATTTACGATTTTTTGTATGAGTATTTTTTTAACGAAGGTTTGCATAGCAGAGAAATTCAAAAACTTATCGTATCATGCGAAGAAATATTCACGAATATAGTCCACCATTCTGGAATCCAGAAGTCTGGGGACGTCGAAATTGCTGCGCGCTACGACGCTTTGGATAAGTTTGCGGTGCTTACCTTTGTGTATGGCGGGATGCAATTTGACGTTGCGAAAGCGTGCTCTGCAGAGTTAGCTAAATGCGATAGCTTAGATAAATTTGGTGGGATGGGTCTTCTGATGCTCAAAAAATTTACCGATGATATAAAGTACAGTTATTCGAATTCCGCAAAAAAAAGCACTTTGGTTATATCAAGAAAAATAGTTTGAAAATTTAGAAACAAAATGGGGGTAAATTGCCATGGAAATTATTAAAAATTATGATAAAACCAGCAATGTTTTAACTTATGTCATAAGAGGAAGATTAGATACGCAATCATCTTCTGATTTCCAGGAATGTTTGGACGAAGGATTTGATGAAGGTAAATTTAATTTAATTTTTGACTGTTCTGAGTTGGAATACGTAAGTAGCGCAGGGCTCAGAACTGTGCTTTATGCAAAAAAACGCGTAGATGAACGCGAAGAAAACAGCGACAAACCGAAGGGCTTTTTGAAATTAATTAACGTTAATGACGAAATTTTAGAAATATTCGATATGACCGGATTTACTGACATGTTGGATATTAATACAGCTGAATCGTCAAATGATGCCTGAAATTATAGCTCGCAAATCCAAAATACTGTCAACTACTCCAACTCCTGTCAGTGGGAGTAGTTTGCCATCAATATTATAAATAGCAAATCTGTTTTAATCACAAGAAGTGCGATTCCATTTTGTTGTGATTGAAGCGTTTTGTTTTTTCATGAATTTCATCATTGCAGTGGTTTTGAAATATTTTTTGTATTTTTCTCAAAAAACACTTGACAATATATATATATATATATATAATTGATACAAATCGAGAAATCGGTTTGTGTTTTTAATTTTAATGATTGAAATTAATGATTGAAAAGGATGTGTGTTTATGTCTAATCCAGCATACGAAGCAGCACGCCAAAAACTTTGGAACGCACTGGAGTTTGAACCCAACAAACGTGACGGCCAATTGACAGAAGGTGATTTGTATAGGGTCAAAAAAGTGGTTTTTGAAGATGACACAGAGCCGTCAGCATTGCTTAAAAGAATGTTGGGGAAAAAACTGACTTTTTTACCTTCACAACGGCGGGATGTTTTAAATGCTATTTTGGGGGCAGACGGAGTAATTATAGGTTTAGTAGCATCAAAGCCCGATTCTAAATTCTGCAAGATTAAAATGGCTCTTACCAATTTTGGGGCGTGGAACAATGCTACCTGTTTCATAAACGCTATGGTCAAAAACCAAAATGGAAACCGGGAAGATTTTAAACTGCTCTTAAAAGAATATTTAAAAAAAGCAACGACGCGAACCTTTGATGCCAATGGGAGAGACCCTTATAGAGGAGATCGTATTTTATGTTGTTTGCTGCTCCTGCACTGTATGACCAAAGACGACCGTAAACTAAATGTGGAAGTAGTATACTATCCTAGTTACTTACCCAGTAATAAAAATTATTTCATTTATCAAGCGCAAGAATTAAAACAAATTTGTGGTGGCCAACGTCTCGATGGTGTTAAAGCTTATTTCAACAAATTTTCTGGAAAGAAATTGGCATATTATGACGTGGTTCTGCCAAAAGAATGGAATAATACAATAACCTCAGACTTTGACCGCATTAAAAAGGTGAAAAATACATTTGATGAACTGTCAAATCAATATTATGATATTGCGTGGGGGGTGAACAAAGTTAGCACTCCAGAAGACCGGCTGAAAATAACAAAGTTTTTTGTAGCAGCTATTATTAAAAGTGACCAATATATGGTTTTTGCTAAACAAGACGATGCTATTTTGGCGGAAATAACAGATGCTTTGTTCTCGAAAACCTGGGCAG
Organism: uncultured Eubacteriales bacterium; assembly: GCA_964507135.1. GTDB lineage: Bacteria > Bacillota > Clostridia > Oscillospirales > Acutalibacteraceae > UMGS1491. The sequence continues at coordinate 2,312 of CAZDOV010000013.1, forward strand.
CAGCCCCCATCAGATATGCGACGGACAAAGACAAAATCCAACCAGAAACCACGCAAGGGTTAGCAAATTCAATTGCCAAACTTGTGGGTGCCCTTTTTTTCCCCCTTGTAGACGGCCAAAAAAGTGGTGACCACACGGAAATACTACAGCACAGAGTACGCGACTTGGTTGGAAAAAGTATACATGATGTCCGTGGTGACGGTAGAACGAATTTGAGGCTTTTGCAAGACTATGAAAAAATAATTGAACAGATGAAACTGCTTAAATCATTATCCTACCAAGAAAGAACGACTTTTTTGAACGACCATGTTCAAGAAGCTAGAGGCATGTTAGACGGACGCCCCCTAAACAGTACCCTAGTGAGCGACTTGCAAGACCGAAATCGTAAAGTAAACGCAGCGCAGATTACAAGTCTCAGACAGAACTGTGAAGCAACTCTGAGAGATAAACAACTTGCCGCACGAACTGCGGAGAACCAGGCGTACAAAACGGCCACCGACCTTAAAACCAAGGCAGAGTGGTACAGTTACTTATATCCGAGAGGACACTGGGACCACTCGAATAACCGACCACTGCCCATCGCCGATTGGATTTTCAATATACTGTGTGGACGAACACGAATACAAAACCACTTCGAAAACCCAACAGCCTCTAACCTGATTAACTTTGTGACAAACATCATGAAATTCCCTTGTCCAACTAACAATCCAAATCAAGTCTTACAAGAATTATGGAAGTATCAAGCTGTACGCGGGAAAAATAGAGCTCTGAAATTCACAAACTCCGACATAAACGACACGTTCAACGACGCCATAAAAAAAGAAAAAAAATCACAACTACTACACGAAAAATTAACTAACCCAAATTACCTAAAACCACTACAAGACCTACAAGCCACCCTTGCCAACGAACGAGTTCCTTACGAATTAAAACTCAAACAATTTCAAAACTGCATAGAATCATACTATAAATTTGATTGGATTAATACAACAGACTTGAAATATCAAGAGGAAATACTAGGCGAGTTAATGTATGACCACGAAACCGGGGAACTTACTCAGATGATGAAAGACCTTGTAAAAAACGCAAAAAAGGTTAAAACTATTACCGCTTCAGAACTAAGACGACAAACGGCCACCACTAAACCCCAAAAATGTGACCCCCGATACTGCTCACACTACGTCAATACAGTACTAAACGACCCTTTGTTGTACTTACATGACGGACAACGATTTATACCTGGTCAGGAACTGATGGAGCGACTCACTGAAGTGCTTGAACGAAATGGTATCAGCAAAAATGATGTTCTTCACGTGCAAGGTGCAGCAAGTCAGGGTAACCTACAAGAATCTAAAACTTTAAACTATACACCGCTAAATAAACAAACAAGCGACCGAACACAGGGCCCAACAATGAATGCAACTTCACTTATCGGACTAATTAAACGCGACGATATGTATCATACTGGTGAATTAAAAGACTGCGACATGGTCAAACCACTAATAGAAAAAATGTATACTATGCAGACTCTTGACAGAGTCGACTACTTTCCGTCAGGCAAAGATATTGGTATATGGGTGCCAAAAGACGAATACTACAACCACGCCGCAAAAATTTATGACAAAACACAAGAAACGTACAACGGCAAATATGCCTTTTATCGTAACGGATACATCCAGCCAGCCACGCTTAATCAACCAGGAGAAGAAGCGTTGATGGACGCAATGGCAGCCGCACCGTGTTCATATGCATCCCAAGAAAACACCACAAATGACGGGAAACAAGAATTTATCCAGAATTTTGCTGCTGCGTTTTCATATCAAGATATATGCAACAACGACCAAGGCACTTTTACACCTATACAAATCATGATGAACCTTATGTGGGTTTACCCTCAATATGACAATGTACTCAAAGATGCAATACGACAGTCCGCCAACCACCCTAAGAAAAAACTTGTAATCGCTCATATGCCTGATATCGGTCAAGGCGCATTTGGCAATCCGCCAGGATTAACCGGGTTAGCACTTGTTCTCGCTACAATAGTAAATTTCCAAAAACTAGCTGGTTCAAATATCATACTTCAGAGAAATGGTATAGACGGTTTAAACCCTCGCCCGGCTAACGACTTGTACAGAATTTTAAATACTAACTATAACGTTGTATCTCCATATGCAAATAAATTAGGCAAAAATTTTGTAGACGCACTTGGCATATTTAATGATTTTAGCCACCTTGTAAGCGAACGCGCAATTGTTTTCGGGTATTTCCAAGAAGATGGTCGCTAAAATAAACCAGCAGCGCCACAAGGCCCGAAATATCAGAACTATCAACAACCATATCAACAAATGCCACACCCTATGCAGTATTGATAAACTTATTGAAAAAGCCCTCGGAATTTCCGGGGGCTTTGGTATGTATATCCTCAGAATTTCGTGCATAAAATTAATCACATTTGTGTTTTTAGAAGTGAAAATCGGGGAGTGGCCATGAAAAAAATTGTTTCAAAAACAAAAGAATTTTTAAGGGAAAATGAAATATTTAATTTTGGGAAGAGCCATAAAACTCTGATATGTATGGTTCTGATGTTAATTCTTGGAATGGTTGCAGGCGCAATTTTAGCGGGGTGCACTAGTTTTGAGCTTTTGGATAGTCTAAATAAAATTTTTTTAAGTGATTTTAAAGAAAGAACTTCGCAAAGTGGGGCAGAGGCTTTCGCATCTTCAGTCGTGGTTTATTTTGTTTTTTCGCTCTTTATGTGGCTTTCGGGATTAGCTATCTGGGGCATTGTTTCGGTACCGCTGATACTATGCTTCAGAGGACTAGGAATGGGGATTTCCGGAGGATATCTTTATTTAATATATGGTCTTAAGGGAATAGCTTTTTACATTTTAATTTTAATTCCGGGCATTTTTGTGTCGTCATTGGCATTTGCGATATTCGGTACCGAAGCCTTTAAATCTTCGTTAAAAATAGCAAAGGCAGCGCTCCCAAAGGGGCAAATCAGTAACTTTTGGCCACTGCTGAAAAGTAACACTAAAAAATTCGGATACTGCCTATTGTTACTTTGTTTTGCCGCTTTTCTCGATATGTGCTTCATAACTATGTTTGCAAATTTTTTTGATTTTTAGAATTTTGTTTAATCAATGAGATTATTGTAAAAATCATCTACAAACCAAATTTGTTCCTTGGGGATTTCAAAAGTTTTGTTATTAAGGTAGCCAAGCAATCCCGCATTTGTGGAAAAATCAAAGCTAAGTTTATAGGAATAAAGCGCTTGGAATTTATATTTTTTTGAGCGGTTTACGGAATTTTGACCGTATTTTCCGTCACCGAGCAGTGGATGCCCCACAGACGCCATATGAGCTCTGATTTGGTGAGTTCGACCGGTTAAAAGGTCTATTTTTAGCAAACTGAAGTTTTTTCCGGATTCAATAACGCTGTATTTTGTCAGGATACTTTTAAAATCCCCATTTTTGGGTTTTTTAGAACTTACATAAACTTTATTTTGTTTTGAATTTTTTTCTAGATATCCCATAAGTGTTGCTGATTTTGGGTTTATATTTCCGCAAATAATGCAAATATAGCTTTTGTGAATCTTGCGTTGCTTCAGCTTTTCGTTTAATATATTCAAAGATTCTGCGTTTTTAGCAGCAATGACAATTCCTCCGGTATTTCGATCAATTCGATTAACTAGCGCCGGAGCAAATGAATGTTCGCTTTTGGGATTATATTCGTTTTTCTGAAACATATAATTTTTGATGCGATTGATTAAGCAATCAATTTGAAAATTTGTATCCGGGTGAACAATTAACCCTGGTTGTTTGTTCACTAAAATTATATTTTTATCCTCATAAATTATGTCTAGATTGCACGGGGCTTTTTTGAACTCGTCTTCATAGCTTAAAGGTTCAAAAAATTCATCATTGATATAAAGCTCGATGTTGTCATTCTCCGAGAGTTTAAATGCCGGATCAGTTACACTTTTTTTGTTTACTTTTATACGTTTTTTTCGAATATATTTTTGAATGAGGGTTTCGGGAATTCTGCGAAAACTGTTGCGAATAAACTTATCGAGACGTTTACCAGAATCATTCTTATTGATGGTTAATTCTTTCATATGCCCAACTACCTAAAAAATTTAATTTTTAAACTTAAAATTGTTGTGTTCGAATAAAGTTAGTTCGATTTACTTACAACTGAGTTTTATTTTATCCTACATTAGCACGAATCGCAATTGGAGATAAAAACATTTAAATTTCAAAAGCATCAGAAAGCATTGACATTTTTGCATTTATGTCATAAAATTATGATTAAAGTCATATAATTACTGTGAAAAATCGGTTTTATAAGGAGAATCATTATGTGTGGAATTATCGGATATGTAGGCAAAAAGCAAGCTGCACCCTTGATTTTGAGCGGTCTAGCTTCACTCGAATACAGGGGCTACGATTCTGCAGGAGTGGGAGTTGTTGGGCCTGATAGCCGTTTGAAAATAGTAAAATCTAAAGGTCGCTTGCAAACTTTGCAAGAAAAAATTCACAGTGGTAACGACATTAAAGGTAGTGTAGGAATAGGCCACACTCGTTGGGCCACTCACGGTGAACCTACTGATGTTAACGCGCATCCTCACGCAAGCATGAACAGTAAAGTCGCGTTAGTTCACAACGGTATCATCGAGAATTATCTCGAGCTAAAAGACACACTTTCTCAAAAAGGTTATACTTTTAAATCCGAAACAGATACCGAAGCTGTTGCAAATATGCTAGATTTTTACTATAACGGTAACCCGCTGGAAACTATTCGCCGAACGCTTGCAACAATTAGAGGATCGTACACGTTAGTCATTATTTTTGAGGGAATCAACGACAAAATTTATGCCGTAAGAAAAAACACACCACTCGTCGCCGGGATATGTGATGATGGAAATTTTGTTGCGTCAGATATTTCTGCATTACTTTGCCATACTCACGATATGTATCTTTTGGAAGATGACGAGATAGTTGAGCTTTCTGCCGAAAGAGTGAATATTTATGATCTGAATCTAAAACCAATTACAAAAGAAATATTCAAAGTAGATTGGGACGCTAAAACAGCTGTTAAAGATGGTTACGCGCACTTTATGCTCAAAGAAATCAATGAACAGCCGGTCGCCATTAGAGATACGGTTATGCCGCGACTTTCGGATAAAGGAGTTGTATTGGACGATTTAAATATCGAAAGCCAATACCTTGAAAACGTCGATCGAATTTGCATTTTAGGGTGTGGTTCGGCTTATTACGTGGGTGTAGCGGCAAAATATATACTTGAAAAAGAAATAGGAATTCCAGTTGAGGTCGATTTGGCTTCGGAATTTCGTTATCGCCAAAGTGCGGTAACTCGCGAAGTAATCTCAGGTAGCAAATGCATGAGACGTGTTTCATGCCTAACAAAAAATACTCTTGTGATTCTCATTAGCCAATCAGGTGAAACTGCAGATACAATCGCTGCGTTGCGCGAGGCTAAAAAATATGGAGCGAGGACGGTTTCAATTGTTAATGTCGTGGGATCGACAATAGCCAGAGAGTCTGACGATGTGATATACACCAGAGCTGGGCAAGAAATTGCTGTTGCGTCCACAAAGGCTTTTACGTCTCAGCTTGCGATTGTGTACTTGCTTGCGGAATATTTAGCTGAAAAACTCGGATATGCCGCGGACAGTAAAATGTTGGAATCACTCAAAAAAATACCAGTTCAAATTGAAGCCTTGACAAAAAACAATTCGAAAATAAAGATGTATGCTGAAAAACTCAAAAATGTAAATAATGCGTTTTTTATCGGCAGAGGCCTTGACTATCCAATGGTGCTCGAAGGAGCATTGAAGCTTAAGGAGCTTTCTTATGTTCATGCGGAAGCGTACGCTGCAGGAGAGTTAAAGCACGGCCCTATTTCTCTTGTTGAACAAGGTACTCTTGTGGTAGCCGTAGCAACACAAGATGATTTGTACGAAAAAATAGTGAGCAATATCCAAGAAGTAAGGTCACGCGGGGCAAAAGTTTTGCTGATAACTAACGAAGGTCGAGCGCTTGCGGAAACAGTCGGTGATATGGTGTGTTATATCCCAAACACGCACCAAGCGTTGACGCCGTTTCTCTCGATTATCCCTTTGCAGCAATTTAGCTACTACAGCGCAATTGTCCGGGGATGTGACGTGGATAAGCCTCGTAATTTAGCTAAGTCAGTAGTTGTTGAGTAGCCATAATCAAGTGGTTTTTAGAATTATTTTTAAATACATTTTGAATTTAGTTTAAAAATTAGGAGTGAATTTTTTGGTCAAAAATTATTTTGAATCAGTTTGTAGTGTTATAACTGCAAACAAAAAGATGGAGAATTTTACCACAAATAAACTTGGAGAATATGTGGTTGAGTTTGTCAGTGATGAATTTAAATATACTATGGAATATGATGCAAATAAGAGCCTAATTAAGCTTTTTCGCTGTAGCGAAAATTGCGGAGGCAAAAAAAACAGCGAAAACAAGGTTGAAATCGAGCAAAAAGCAATTTCTTCATGGCTGATGGAATTTGAAAAATGTACGTCAAAAGATGTTAATATGATTGCCGCCGATTTTATACAGGAAATGGCAGGCAAAGAAAAAAAATTATCACCCGCTCAAACCCGAAAAAAACGCACTTCAGACGAAAACAACATAACAGGGCTATTTTTTGCTAATCGAATGGCTAGCGTGTTCCCAAAAATCAAAGAAAAAATTCAAGAAGAAAAAAGTTTTGAAAATGATTTTAGAATAGTCGACTTTACTCAAACACATATTCTGCCATGCATTGAGGAATTGCTTAATAGTGGAAAGCAAAAATCCGAAATGAATAAACTCGGCAAGCTTCTCGGTGATCTTTATCATAATGGCGGTTTGGACGTTAGAAGCGTTATCACGATGGGTATTTTTTGCGGTTTAAGTGATAAATCGGCGATTGCTCTGCGCGGTTTAGTAAGCGATGAACTCGCCAAAGCTTTTGATGCCGCTATGAAGTATAAGGGCAAAAACGTAAAGCCTAAAAAAATCCGCGCCAAAAAATCGTTTCTCAGTAAACTTCTGGAAGCGCAAGAACGCGCCGGATAGATAGATGATTTGCTGATTAAATATATTTTTTCAATGGATAGCCCAGGCGATTGTTAATGGTCGCCTGGGTAATCTAAATGGTTATTAAATAGTGAATTAGAGTACGGTATACGAATGATCAACTGCGCAGTTATTTTTTTCGTTTTTTATGTTTTTTATGTTTTTTATGTTTTTTATGTGGTGGTTTTGCTTTTTGTGCGTCGCGTTCTTGCACTTCCGAGAGTTTACTGAGAAACGATTTTTCAGGTCCGGTTGTATTAGTACTCGCGTGGGACAAGGCTTCTGTTGATGGTACGCTTATAGGCGCAAGTAATTCGGCAAGGCCTTCGGGACCGACTATGTCCTTGAGCGTAGAACTGGACGGGATGGAGCTGCAGTGAGCCAAGGCAAAAATGTTATACAAGGCCTCTTGTGCCTGGATGGTGGGGTCTGAAGATACGCGGAGGTAGCGGTCGCCGATAAGGTGCGTAATGTCATCAAAGTGGGTTTCTAAGCGAGAAAGGGTTGTTACCGGGTCGCTGGCCTGCCCTTTAGACAAATAAAAAGAGTGCATAAGGCGACAAAATTGGTGCGAAACGATGAAACGCGCAGGATTATCAGCATCAGGAAAGTCAAGATCACGTTCGATGAACTGCATACCACAGTAATTGCCGGCGCAATTAAAATACATACCCCGGTCTACGCCTGATGTTTTTGCCGCAACAAATGTATATTGTGGGTAGCCCTTGCACATGAGGGCGAGTTTTTCACGCGGTATTTCGGCGAATGATCCGATAAAAAGCCGATCCTTTTTAGACTCGCAATATGCAATATAGTCCGCTCTAAATTTTGGGTATTTGTTAAAAAGAATAAAGAGCTGGTCTAATATGCTGTATGCTATGTCGGGTTGGACATTTTGGTCAGGGTGCATGCCAAAAAGGCTCGTGCCGAAAGAAACATTACCGTTAAGGAGAGCTTTGAGGTGTGCG
>CAZDOV010000014.1:0-10050 GCA_964507135.1 uncultured Eubacteriales bacterium
GTCGACCTCTAGCGTGACAGGCTAGCGTTCTAACCAACTGAACTACCGGGCCATATTAAAGCAACTATCTAACATGAGTTAAAACAACCTTGAATGATTCCCTACACGACTTGCCTTCAGATGTTAGCTGGTGGGAACAACAGGACTCGAACCTGTGACCCCTTGCTTGTAAGGCAAGTGCTCTAACCAGCTGAGCTATGCTCCCGGAATCCAACTCCAAAAACCAAATGCTTTTCTACGGAATAAACTTCTATCGAACCCCGAAAGATTCACTTTAACAATACCAATCATATCACTAATATGTTTTCGTGTCAAGCATTAATTTCAAAATAATTTCACTTTTCCAGCAACAATTTCAAATATGGTTTTTTTGAAAAAACTATGCACTTTGTCGGTACGATTATTTGAGCGGTGCTTTCAATTTTTTTTGACGTATATCAAATCCCAAAAACTCTAGTCTAATATTATTACCAATAATACGAGAAACCATACGCGGAGAATAATTTTTTTCAAGTTCTTTCATGTTGAAATTAGTGCTAACAATGGTTGGCTTGTTCATCATAATTCTAGAGTTGATGATGTTGTAAATTGCAGCGCTTGAAAATTGTGTAACGTATTCCGTGCCCAAATCATCCATAATCAGCAAATCGCAGTCAATAAAATGTTGGTCGCTTTCACCATAACATTTGCTGTAATTTTGAAATTTTTCTTTTTCGAGTTTTGTTATCATGTTTTGAGCTGAAATATATATGACACCATAGCCTTTTTCAATGACCTCTCTGGCAATTGCTAAGGATAAGTGGGTTTTGCCGAGACCCGTGTTGCCTACCATGATGAGTCCCGGAGAAGACTTCCCGAATTTGCTTGCGTATTTTTTGCAAAAATCAAGTATAATTTCCATCCTTTTGCGTGGAGGCTGTTGCCCTGGTTCTAACGGGAATTCAGGATAATAGTCGAGCGAAAAAGACTCAAATGACGACAATTCAAGAGGGGAGACGCTACTGAGTTTTTCATAGCTGGATTTTTTCAGCATGTCTTTCATGCAGTCGCACATTATGCCATCGACATACCCCTCGTCACTGCATTTTTTACAGTTGTATTCAATTTCAAGATAATCCGGCGGCAAGTTGACGCTTTTCAGGATGTACGCTAATCTTTCACGCAGTTGCGTGTTTCTTTCTCTCAAGTGAGTGAGCTCGCTTTTTGTATTTGCGCCTTTAAGCACCGCTTTAGCAGCCTTAATTGAAGTCAAAGCCAGTTCTTTTTCTATTTCGGCAGCTTCAGGAAATCGCTGAAAAAACAGTCTTTTTCGCTGTTCGAGTTTTTCCGAAGATTTCAATTTCATGCTGTAAAGTTTTTGTTGAACTTCGTCGTAAACATCTTTGCTGTAACTCAAAACGAGCACCTCTTTTCAAAATAAATCTAAAATAATATTTTAAATTTAACAATTGTCGATATAATTTAAAATGTCGTAATTCTCGTACTCTTCTATATCATAGGATGCTTTTGAGCTGCGAGAAAAATTAGACTTAGACTTATGCCGCTGATTTTCAGACAGCGCCTGCTCAATCGTAACAATACCTTGATTATACCAGCGTTTGATGATACTGTCCATATATTTAAGCACGTATTTCCCATTCATATTAACGCAGCGCTCATACGATTCTCTAACCATTTTTTCATCAAAATTCCAAATATCGAACCACCTCACAACTGCTTCAGATTCCGCTGCAGTTGGTGCTCTGTGTTCGATTCCGATCAAATTTTCGAAGTTTTTCCAAATTAAATTTTTGCGGTTAAGTTCTTCGATTTTCTTTTCCGCTTTTTGCAAACTATCTATGCCGTCTTTAGCCCACGATTCTCCGGTTTTCCCTATATATTTCATGTTCATTTTTCCGATGCTCACAGAGTACTGTAAAAGCATCAAAATCACATCAACCGGCAAGCCATCGTTGTCGTGCAAAGCCAGGAGCACAGCGCTATCGCCAGTTGAAAGTGGTCTTGAAAGTATCACTTGCGCTTCTTGCATCATAGCATTTATTTCTCCGGAATATTTCATTCTTTCGGCAATATATGCCATATTTGGGCGATGATACCGTATACTGGAGTTTTTGCTTTCAGTGATGGGCGGGGATAGGAGGGGCTTTTCGCCAAGATTTTCCGATTCGGCAATTTCGACTTTTGAAATTAAATTAATTTTGCAAAGTGACTCAAGCGCAAGCCGTGTGGCATCTTGCGAACTGCCAATAAGATCGGCAATTTTTTGGATTTTCACGCTTTCTCCGCTGTTTTTCAAAACGCAAAGCAAGGCTTTGAGCTGAATTTCACTCAAATGTTTTAGGTGTTTTTCCACGATGTCGCCCGGTACGGCAAATACTGAGTTCCACATTCCAAAATTTACTTTATATCCCAATTGCAATTCTCCCATAAATCCAAAATAAGAATAATTATACCTCAAAAATAAACAAAAATCACCTTTTTATTTCACATTGAATAGTACTGTGCAAAAAACCACCCAAAAAGCTTTGGATGGATTTTCGGTTTGCGCTGTACGACGTTAGGTTTTTGGGTCAGAATTAAAATTTGGTTTAATATGGCGCCTCTTTACAGTGATTAGAAACTAATCGGAAAGTGTTTCCTGAGATTAGCTTTAAATTCCGTGTAGTTGAGATCGTTATCCCGATCTTGAGTTAAAATCGAAACAATGATAGTCGTGAAACAATTTATCCAAGGCGTCTTTTCGTCTGGTCCTTCGTCTTTTAACACTTCGCAAAGAGCACGTGAAACGATGGCAGGATTACCATTGAATTTGCCACAGCCAAGAGCACCTAATACAATACTTTTCATTTTTTCAGAATGAGCAGTATACAGAATGCATCGCCACTGATTTTTACATAATTCAAGATAAGTGCCATAATCTTTGCTATCGGGGGTTAAGTTTTTTGCACAATCGGTTGTAAACATAGGAGCAGCGATGGTGATCACGTGCAGTAAGGTTTGTTCCTCTGTGGGGAGAAATTCGTTCAAACGTGGAGAGATAGAACCTTTTATCTGCTTTACGTTTGGGGTGAAAATGCAAGTGGTATATCGGTCGTAGTCTGATCGTGTGGTAAAATCGTTTCCAAAGTTCAATACCGGTTTTATGACAGAGGCGTTAGTGGTATAGTAGTCAACAGCGGCTTTGTGGCTGCACAGTTTCGGTAACAAATTCGTTGCTACACACAAATTTTGCTCTTGTGACGGTATACCTCGCCAGCTGCCGCCACCAGGTAGACTTGCATTCCCAAAATTAACCACGCACGCAGGTGAAGTGCTGTCTTTTAAGTGCCAGAGGTCTGGGGCTTTGTTCAAGATGTCTAGTGAGGGTGTATTGCTAAGAAAGATGTCGTTTGATAAATACAGGGGCGGGGTTGTAATCTTGGTGGATACTTTTGAAAGGTCTTCTTTTTTTAGTGATATAAGTTTTGAATCATTAGCTACGCCTATACAACGAGCAGATCGGTGAGTGTATCTTGCCGTCGGCCGCTGAGCAGATTTTGAGGTGTACTCCGGCGGAGACGCGTCAGCATTGGTGAGTACGTAAGCTGTTAGCGGCAACTGTATTTTGCCATTGTTGCCTTTGTTGCCGTTTGCAAAATTGAGGCAGAAGGGTCCTGAAAGTGATTTCCCAGTGTTTGAGTAGAAAATTGCCTCGTCAAGTAGCAGACAATTATAAGCGTAGATGCCCCAAGGTGATTGACATGCGTCTGGAGGACTTGCCAAGTAGGGTTCTGGCTTAGTGTGCGAATCGTGTGGCGTAGTGACAAGGTAGCCGAGACCGGGAATATAGTAAGGAGTTGCGGATTGCTGAGATGCGACTGACATGGCAGCTGATGGATGTTGATCTGGCGGTGGTTTAGCAGGCACCTGAGCTGGCGGTGGCACAAGGTTTGGTTGCTGTTGTTGAACTTTCGGTTGTGGAGCTTGCTGTTGCTTAGCAGCCGGAGCGGCCGTTGACGTTGGATTTTGCATTTGCGTCTTTTGTTGAATTTGGTTTTGCTGTTGTTGAACTTTCGGTTGTGGAGCTTGCTGTTGTGGAACGGTCTGGAGATTTTGCGTGCCGTTGTGTTGATTTGTTGTGCCTATAAGTGGCGGTGGCACAAAGGTTTGGGTGCTTGCACTCTGAGCGACCAGTGGATTTTGGTTCTGCGTCTTTTGTTGCATTTGGTTTTGCTGTTTTGGAGCAGGCACCTGAGCTGGCGGTGGCTTTTGACCTGGTGCCGGTGGCACAAAGGGTGGCTTAGCGTCACTTTTAACCGGAGCAGCCGGTGGGTCCTTCTTCGAGAGGTCACTGGCCAGTTTCGGAGGTTCCCGTTTTGGGTCTCCGGGTTTTGTGAAGGTATCGGTATGTTTAGCTTTTTCCAGTTCGGCTGTTAGGCCTTCCACTCGCTGTTGTAAGCCTTCAATTTTTGCGTCACGGGTTTTGATAGTGTTGGCCTGTTTCTCCAGGTTCGCGGAAAGTTGTGCGTTGCGGGTTTTTAGATTGGTTTGGCTTTTTTCTAGTTCTTTTATTTTTTTAGTTTTTTGAGTCAACTCATCATTTTGTTTAGCCAATTTAGCTTGTTCAGCTTTCCATAATTTGTCGGTTTCTTCGGCACGTTCTTTCTGCACATCGGCGTGGTTATTGGCATCTTCAAGTTTCTTTCGTGTTTCTTGGAGTTCTTCAGTAAGTTCTTCTATTTTGGCACGTGTTTTCTCCGCATCGGCGTGGTTATTGGCATCTTCAAGTTTCTGCTTTGCGTTTTGGAGCTTTTCTATTTCTTCTTTTTTTGTTTTGAGTTCCTTAGATAGTACTTCAATTTCTTTGTCTTTGTTGCATATGCTTTCTTCGGCATCTTTATAAGAGTTTTCGGCTGTTTCTTGGTCGCGTTTGAGGCCCTCTATTTCTTGTTCTTTGGCTTCGATTTTCTTGTTTAAATTTTCAATTTCTTTCGTCGCACGTTCGTGTTTTTCTTGAAGGCTTCTAAGCTCATCTGGGTTTGTAGTTTGGTTGAGTTCCTCGTTTATTTTGTCGCGATTTGACTCAGCTTCAGCTAGTTGCTCCTTCAGGTCGGCAATTTCGTTCGATTTTGATGCAATCAATTTTGCTAAAAGTATGCCAACTCCTAAAATCCCGCTAGCGCTCCCAGCGAGAAACGTCTTGATTTTCGAGGCAAGCCCGGACGATTTGCTGTCGTCGTTTTCGTTATTATCTTTGTCATTTTCAGCGTCGCGTTTTGCGTAAACATGGTCATTCGCCACTGAGTTGATTTTTGTTTGGGTGGCTCTCATAGCAGAAGCCCCAAAAATGTTCTGTACGTTTAACAAAGCTGCGATTGCTGCGGCTTTACGTAATCCAGGTCTGCTTCCGCCAACCACTTCATTCAAGCTTTCCGAAGAAAGTTCAGTGGCCGCAGTCATAGAATTGGCAACAAGGTCGTTGAATTCTTCCACATTTAATTTGTGCTTTTTGCAACACGCCTCAATACGATCATCTGTCAGGGCATCTTCGCCTTCGGATTCTACGATGCCAATCATTTCTTCAATAACTAATTCTACTGTAATGTTATCCATAATTATCACATCTTTTCATAATATTTTTTTAAATTAAGTCATGCAAAAGCGTGCTATAATATTCTACACCATATTTTAATTAAAAGTCAACTATTTTATGTGTTATAATAATTGTGTACCCGGGTATGAAAGTCTGGGGCAAAAAATTGTTTTTAGGAGATTGCTGTTTGAAGAAAAATAACGCCTTGGGAATTGTAGAGTAGCGGAGGTCTGCGAAATACAATTCACGCGAACCTCCGATATGGTAGATATAATTATCAGGAGGGAATATAATTGAATACTATAGATAAAAATAATTACATAATTAGGTCTGAAAGGGCAGAAGAACACCAAGAAGTGGAAAATCTTGTAAGAGACTCGTTTTGGAATGTTTATCGCCCCGGGTGCTATGAGCATTATGTTTTGAAGTGTCTGAGGAGGGATCCGGATTTTATACCGGAGCTTGATTTTGTTGTTGAATTAAACGGACGATTGATTGGTCAGAGTATCTCGGTTAAAGCTACTATTAAGGCTGATGACGGGCGAGATATCCCCATAATCACAATGGGTCCGATATGTATTCATCCCGAATTCAAGAGAAAAGGTTTTGGCAAGATCCTTTTAGATTATTCTTTGAAAAAAGCAGTAGAGCTTGGATACGGAGCGGTGTGCTTCGAAGGAAATATTGCATTTTACGGCAAAAGCGGATTCACCTACGCGAGTGAGTATGGTATTCGTTATCACGGGTTGCCAGAGGGCGAGGACGCCTCGTTTTTCCTGTGCAAGGAACTAATACCTGGTTATTTAGGTGGTATTACTGGCGAATATTCGACGCCTCGAGGCTATTTTGTCGATGAATCTGAAGTTTGCGAATATGATAAAATGTTTCCGTACAAGGAGAAAGAGGCCCTACCGGGGCAACTGTTTTCAAAGTGAAAGCTGCCGAAGATATTTTTAGAGAACGGGTTCGTAAAATCTAATTTTTAACAGCAACTCAGGCGATTGTTAATTTCGCCTGAGTGATTTAATATAGTTATGAAGTGGTGAATTAGAGTACGGTATATGAATTATTAACTGTGCAGTTATTTTTTTCGTTTTTTATGTTTTTGTTTTGCGTGACCCTTTTTAGGGCCGGATTTAGGGGAGTGTTTGGAGCCTGCGTGCGATGATGCTGCTGTCGATTCTTTGCTGGGCGCTTTCTTGGATTCCGATGCAGGCGTAGATTGCGCCTTAACAAGAGGGGCTGCTTTGCTCTGCGGCGTAGCTGTGGATTTGCCCATAGTTTTAATTTTAGCTTTAGTGGCCGGCTTAGAATGCGATGGCAGCAGGTTTGGCAGCGCGGCTGTGGAACCTAAGGACGCAGATAAAGAGCTTGAAGAAGACGGCTGGGCCGCGCGAGGGCAAGCCAAGGCTAGGCCTACAGAGGGTTCGCAAGGGCAGAAAAAATATTGCTGGACGTTGTTGAAGGTTTGTTCAATTAGTTCGGGGAGTAACGCCTCTCTGTTAAAAGACATAATTGTATAGCCATCGGTCAGGTAGCCAATCTTGGCATCCTTGTAAGATTTGGACAAATTCGCACGCGTGAACTTGAGTTGGTCATTCATCTTACTATTTTGATCATCGAATGTTCCGATAAAAAGCTGTTCCTTAGATTTCGCGAGGTGCGCGGCGTATTGTTTCGTAAAGAACGAGGATGTAGCAAAAAGCCCGTTGAGTTGCTTTAACGTGGCGTAGGCTGTCATAGGATCGACGTTGCGCCCGTTGGGGTTATTACCTAGGAAGCTGGCGCCGAGGATTATGGAACCTGCACCAAGTTGAGACTCAATTTCACCGAGTTGTGTGAGAACGTCGTCGTAAGAAATCGATGGTGAACTTGAACCATGTGCCGGCGGGATATCTGTTAGTTTGGTACTTGAAACGGTATCTGCGGGTGAATCTGAGCGGTAGAGTAGGGCAATATTGGGTCTAGTAGGTTGGTTATAATAGTCTGCGATGTGTCTCATAGCGTCGTGAATAATGTGGCCCCTAATGAATTGGTAGGATAACGCCTGTATATCAAAAAGGATATGGGAATAGCCATAGGTCAGATATCCTAACTGTGGGTCTGCGTCACATTTGGTGCGAGCGTCCTCTATCTTATCGTGGACGATGGCGGCTATCCCACTATCGTGGCCATCGTCGAATGATCCGATAAAAAGCTTGTTTTGGGTTCTCTGGAGGTGTTCCCGGTAGCTGGTTGCAAAAAGAGGCATAAAATCATGCTCGCTTTTAGGAATGTATGTTTTTAAAAAAGAGGCAATTGTCTTTAACGTATCGTAGGCTGTCGTAGGGTCGACGTTGTGCCCATAGAGGTTCTTACCGAGGAAGCTGGCGCCGAGGATTATGGAACCTGCACCAAGTTGAGACTCAATTTCACCGAGTTGTGTGAGAACGTCGTCGTAGGAAATCGATGGTGAACTTGAACCATGTGTCGGCGGGATATCCGTTGGTTCGTTACCCGAAGCTGCAGCACTGGGCAAAATTGCAAATGAACTGACCGTGGTAGTTAAAGCTAAAACTTTTGATATGTTTTTAATAATACTATTCATAATAGCATCGTCCTTATGTAAATTTATCTTTGCTGTATCGATGTAGTATCATAGTTGTATTTTTGGTTCAGTTTAATTGTGGTTTTGTAGTTTCAGCAGCCGTCTTTAATCACATGGTAGTCGCTAATTTTCGGGAACAACGCATTGAATTCGTCGGAGACCGCTTGTTTAACCTCTTCTGTTGCTCGCGAGCTGGTTCTGGCGTAAGCAAACAATTCGGCAAGACTTTCTTCGTAGAACTTGTCGGCGGCTTGAAATCTATACTCTCCAAGGTCAATGTTTAGTTGACTTTTGGGATCAGCTAGGGCGGGGATTTTAACTGTGAGACGGTCCCAAAGGCACTTCGATGCAGCGTGGAGAGTGTTTGCTGTTTCTGCGTCAAACACTTCGAGCGGACTGAGGATAAGGCGCAGGGCGGCGGCGGGGTCGCCCGTCAAGAGCCGGTCGTTGGTGGCTTGTTCAGCATGTAAAATGAGCATGGCATGTGCAAACTCATGGCTCACGGTGGATTCGATAGCACGATTATCATCGAAATGGGATAGCTGGTGTTCGTCGCGCTGTGCGATATAATCACGACTATGGTCTGCAGCTAAACCGCCAAATGCCATAGTGCTTAAAGGAAGGTTTGTAGAGGCCATGGGTATGTGGCCAGCGCCTAAAGTAGACGGCGACGAGGCACTAAAAGACGTGATTTTTAATGATGTTTGCATTCTGTGAAAATGAAGTAGCGAAGCCACTGCAAAGCGGTTGAATGTCGCAAAGAGCGAGTCAAGTTCGTTCAAAAGCCTGAGTACTACTTTTGCGGAGGTACCGTTTAGCAAGCTTCTATCTAAAATAATGTAATCTTGCCAGCGTTGGTTGAGATCATGAAATTTGACGCCACAAAGTTCGCATTCGTGAGTTGAACCTTTTAAATTTTTAATCAGAGCCGCGGACTGGTCGCGCGTGAGGGCGCCAGTAGATGTTTGTACGGTAGCTGTTGGTTTGGGTTTTGTGGAAAAAACTGTCGAGAAATTTGTAGAAAAAACAGTTAAAGCTAAAATTTTTGAGATATTTTTAATAATACTATTCATAATAGCACCGTCCTTATGTAAATTTATATTGACTGCTGTATCATAGTATCATAGTTTGTTTTTAATGTCAATGCTATTTTTTTGAAATAAAAAATCAAGCAAAACTTTTGATTTTGCTCGATTTAGCTAAATATTTGTGTGAATAATCAATTAAAAGCGCTGCCTCTTGGTATGTCTCGAAATACATATATTTTTGAGTTTAATTTCATTTGTGCTGTATTTATTTTTTAATAATTGCGTTTAATTCAAACAGTCAGCTTAAAAATTCTCGCGAAATTTTTTCAGTTTTTAACTTACTGCCGGGATATCATATCGTCTCACAAATTCATGGATTGTTTTAACCGTTTCAATATGCTATTGAACCTTTTGCTTATGTTTTGGTGCGTAATGTGATATATATCAGCTAACTCGCGCTGAGTTCGGCGCTCCTTGAAGATATAACTAATGAACATTTTGTCTTTCGACGACAATTTGTTAACGGCTTTGTATAAAGCTTCGTTTTCAATCATATCAACCCAACTGAGCAAGCTTTGCTGCGAGATTTGTTCATCTATGTCAAAACTGCAAAAAAGGTTGCTATATAAAACATCTTCTATTTGTATCTCGTGTTTATCTATTTTTGATTGGATTGCCTTATCTTTTTTGTCCATGTTTTTTACTACAATGTGAAAATAAGCTGCTTCGTTCTCTATATTTTTATAAGGATTGTTACAATGGTTTTTCACAAAATTTCCTCCGAATTATTTGATTTTTCAAACAATTCGGTTGATCATGGGTACCTTATGTAGTAGAAAAGCCACCGATTCATAAATTTGTCC
>CAZDOV010000015.1:0-9810 GCA_964507135.1 uncultured Eubacteriales bacterium
ATCATGAAAATAAAAAAATGGCAGAAAAAAATTGTGATGAATCTTACGAATTTGCCGATGATGATCCCTGAAATAGTAGTTGGTGTATCGCTTATGCTGTTATTCGTTTTTTTATATAATACTTTTGGAATTTTCAAGCCTGGAATTTTAACTTTAATTTGCGCACATACCACGTTTTGTTTGCCGTACGTTATTTTGTCCGTTATGCCAAAATACAGACAAATGGATCCGTATATTTACGAAGCTGCTCAAGATTTAGGGTGTAGTCCGATTGTGGCATTTTTTAAGGTAGTCGTCCCTCAGATTATACCTGGGATAATCACAGGGCTGATAATGTCGTTCACCATGTCGATTGACGATTTTGTGATAAGTTATTTTGCCGGAGGGACTACTCAAACTTTGCCAATTGCGGTATATTCAATGACTAGAAAAATGGTAAGCCCTGAAATCAATGCACTTTCAAGTTTGCTTTTTATAGTGGTTTTTGCTCTTTTAATAGTTATAAATTTCCGACAAGAAAAAGATAAAAAATTAAGTTTTTCAAAAAAATAAGAAGCTAAAATCATTGGGGTGGAGAAATGAACAAGCTGTTTTACAAGCGTAGTTTTTCGCATTTTTTAGCTATATGTTTGGGATTTATGTTTTTTGGTGTTGCAATTTCAGGGTGCTCTGTGAACGATAACTCTGTGAAGTCGATTAATATTTATAGCTGGGGAGAATTTATTTCAAATGGAACCGACGGAACACTTGATGTAAATGCCAAATTCACGGAAGAAACGGGTATTAAGGTTAATTATAAAACCTTTCAAAATAACGAAGAGCTATTTGCTAAAATTTCCGGTGGTGGTGCGGATTATGATGTTATTATTCCTTCTGATTACATGATTTCGAGGATGATTGAGAGCGACATGCTCGCTAAACTCAATTTCGATAATATTCCAAATTATAAATTCATTTCACCTATGTTTAAAAATTTAGATTTTGACCCTAAAAACGAATATTCTGTTCCATATATGTGGGGGACAGTTGGAATATTTTATAATAAAAATGAGGTCGATGACGAAATAAATTGGGATGTTCTTTGGAACGAAAAATATAAGAATAAAATACTTATGTTTGACAATGCCAGAGATTCATTTGCAATATCGCTTTTAAGGCTTGGCTATTCAGTAAACAGCAAGAATCCGGAAGAATGGAGAAAAGCAGCTGATGAGCTCATAAAGCAAAAGCCGTTAGTTCAAGCGTATGTTATGGATCAGATATTCGATAAAATAAGCAACGAAGAAGCAGTACTTGCACCGTATTATGCCGGGGACGCAGCTTTAATGGTTAAGAACAATTCAAATATTGGGTTCATTGTGCCGGCAAACGGAACGAATAGATTTATTGATTCGATGTGTATTCCGAAAGATTCCAAAAATAAGGATTTAGCGGAAAAATATATTAATTTTATGTGCAGAACTGATATAGCGCTCGCAAATACCCAAAAAACTGGTTATTCAACTCCGCACATGGGTGTTTATAATATTTTGCCCGATGCTATTAAAAATAGTGGAATTTTTTATCCTGACGACGAAACTATAAGCAATACTCAAATATTTATAAATTTACCTGAAAATATCAATAAACTCTTGGATGAGCTTTGGATTGAGGTGAAATCGGGTGGCGTATCGCAAAATCCATGGTCGTTGCTTGTGATTTTGTTTTGCTTTGGTATAATATATATGTTAGTGGCTTTTTATCAAAAAACTAAAAGCAAAAAATCAAAATGAGGTTTTGTGATTTTAAAATCATAAAACCTGAAAATATGTTGGTGATTTACAATGATTTCGATAGCGATTGATGGTCCGTCTGGATCAGGGAAAAGCACGGTTTCAAAAGTTGTTGCAAACGAACTCGGCTTTATGTGCGTGGATACCGGTGCGCTTTATAGAGCTGTGGCATATTTTGTGGGGAAAAGCGGTATTGATCCCGAAAACGAGCAAGCTGTGCTTGAGTGCCTTAAAAAAATTGACTTAAAGGTCAAAAACAATTTTGCGAAACAGGAGATAATCCTTAAAGGTAAGGTGTTAGAAAGAGAGCTGCGTACTCCTGGTGTGACCAAAATTTCGCCGATTATTGCAAAGTATGAGTGTGTGAGAAAATTTTTGTTGGGATTTCAGCGAGAACTTGCAAAAAATCATGACACCGTGCTGGATGGGCGAGATATAGGTACTGTTGTGCTTCCAAATGCTGATGTGAAAATATTTCTAACGGCGTCCCCTGAAATAAGAGCAAAAAGGCGTTTTGAACAAATGCGTGCCAACGGTATTGATGCTGATTACGATAATATATTGGAATCTATTCGTCGCAGAGATCATGAGGATAAAACTCGGGAAATTTCGCCGTTAAAAAAAGCGGATGATGCAGTGCTAGTGGACAGCTCAAATTATGATTTAGACCAAACGATAAATAAAATTTTGGATATTATTAAAGAAAAAATCGGAGGATTTTATGGATAAAAAATTTTATAAAACTATAGTTTTTATAGTGAGATTTTTTATGAAAATTTTTTATCCCTTCGAAATTAGGGGGGCTGAAAACTGCGAAAAAATGAAAGGCGGTTACATAATTTGTTCTAATCATCTTTCGAATTTTGATCCAATATTTCTCATGATCTCTCATAAAAGGCCTATATATTTTATGGCAAAAGAGGAACTTTTTAGAAACAAGCTTTTTAATTGGTTTTTTACAAAAATGGGTGCTTTTGCGGTCAAGCGCGGGAAGAACGATAAAAGTGCGCTTTTGAAATCTGAAAACGTTATAAAAAACAAGGAAATTTTAGGGATTTTCATCGAGGGCACTCGGTCAAAAACGGGTGAGTTTTTGAGGCCAAAAGCGGGAGTAACGCTTATAGCTAAAAATACTAATGCTACTATAATTCCTGTGTGCATTACTGGTGCTTGTAGCAATAACAAAATAGGTTTATTTCGAAAAACAATAGTTTCTTACGGGAATCCAATTACGCAAAGTGATTTAAACATAACAGAAGGTTCAAGAGCTGAGCTAAAATTTGCAACAGAACTTATTATGAATGAAATAAAAAATCAGCGAAATCAAAAAAATAAAACGAAATAAATGCAAAACCAGGAGGAAAATAAATCAATAATGGAAGTTACAAACAAAGCTAGAGTAAAAATTGCAAAAATGGCCGGGTTTTGCCCTGGAGTGAGCCGTGCTATCAAAGCCGTGAACGATCTTCTTGCGAAGAATTGCAAAGTTTGTACC
Source organism: uncultured Eubacteriales bacterium (assembly GCA_964507135.1). GTDB lineage: Bacteria > Bacillota > Clostridia > Oscillospirales > Acutalibacteraceae > UMGS1491. The sequence continues at coordinate 3,268 of CAZDOV010000015.1, forward strand.
TTAGGCGAAATCATCCACAACTCATATGTTGTGGATGATTTTAAAAATCGAGGCGTAATGGTAGTAAATTCGCCTTCAGATGTGCCTAAAGGGTATACGGTGGTTATCAGATCTCACGGTTGCGCTCGGGATGATTTGAAATATATCGAAAATTCCGGCATACCTTTTTTTGACGCAACGTGTCCATTTGTCAAAAAAATTCACAATATTGTTAATTTGAATGAACATAATAGAGAAATTTTATTAGCTGCGGGGGATGCCAACCATCCGGAAATGGTCGGAATACGCAGCTATTTTAATGGAAAAAGTTACGTTTTTAGAGATAAACATGAGCTTGAAAGCATAATAAACCAGAACGAATTTGATAGTGATAAAAGTATATTATTACTATCTCAGACAACATTTTCCGTGGCAGAATGGAAAAATTGCGCAAATTTTATAAAATGTATATTTACAAACGTTGTAGCACATGATACTATATGTAATGCCACTAGTTTGCGTCAGCAAGAAGCGAAAAAATTGTCAAAAAGCTCTGATTTAATAATAGTTGTTGGGGGCCGAAAAAGCTCAAACACAAAAAAACTTTGCGAAATCTGCCAAGAAAACACGCAAACTGTGCAAGTTGAATCCGCGCAAGATTTGCCGGATGGAATTAGTAAAAAGTTTCGAAGAATTGGGATTGTATCTGGGGCTTCGACTCCGATCCAGTTGGTTGAGGAGATTAAGAATCGTTTGGAGAAAAGCAGGGAAGACGCAGAAAAATGATTTGAGTATCAATGATTTTACCTCCAAATGGTTCCAAAAGTGAATTGCTAGTAGGATATAAAATAATAAAAATGGGGGTAAAAACAATGTACGGAAAAACAGATATGGGAAAGAATTTTGACAAATTGACCAATAACGCTGCGTTTGATACGGATAAAGTTCAGCTATTAGATTCTGATGAGTTGACAGAAGTTACGGGTGGTCTGCAGCAGGTTCCGGAAAAATCATGGGCAAAAGCCATGCCTCCTGAAGAAATTTATGATGGTCCTGAGGGCAAAAAACATGGGGATTCCGAAAAATAATTTAGATGTTTAGGTGCGTTTGAATGAAATTTGCGCTGACCAATTTTTTGCGGTGTAAGTAATCTCGACTGCACGGTGAAAATGACTACTGCTCGCCAAAATTTAATTTTTTTAACAGCTTCTAGCTTTTTACGAGGTAGTAGCTGTTGTTTTTGATTATAAAAAGCAATTTTCGGCTTTGTCATAAAAATGAATTGGCACGGGATAATTGTCTGGGCGGAAAATCATTTGACTAAATAAAGAGATTTTTGTGGAGGACACAAAAATTCTCCTCCGGTTTTTGTTACTCTGACCATTTCTTCGATTGAACCACCGTTCTCGATTTGTACTCGTGGCTCAATTGTATAAACTCCGTTTTCTTGCAAAAGGAGTGCTGAACGCTTATATCCTTTTGGAGATATACCGGGCCCAGGATTGTGCGCGTTTTCGCCGATCGGATGCCCGGTCGAATGATTGTAATCGGGGAATCCATTATTCAAAATTTGGTTTCTGACGATTTCGTCTATTTCATAGCCGGGTATATTTGGCTTCATATTCATTGCGCCCAAGTTTATTGCATTTACAAGAGTTTTAAAAACGTATTGAACTTCTTCGGGGGGATTCTTTTCGCCACGATTCAGAGCATAACCCATGCGCTGTAGGTCGCTTGAATATGATTTCCCGTTATTTAGTGTGATTTTAACACCGAAATCGAAGTATATCGTATCCCCTGGCGTTAAAATTTTTTCCGATGGAATGGTATGACCGCCTTTTTTTAAATTTGAACCGACGAGGACTATAGGGCACGAAGATTTTTCCCACGAAAATTCTTCATTCACTATTCCGTAATATCTGAAATATTTGGGCTTGATTTTGAAAATACTATGAACCAAATTAGCAATTTGCATTTCGGTCATACCTGTTTTTATTTTTTTAAATGCTGCGCTTAATATTTCGAGCGCTCTCCTGGCAGCAACCTTTAAATATTTGATATCATCTTCGGTTTTTGTATCGAGTAAAAAGTATAGCAATTCGTCTGCTGAAGCGAACTGTGGAGTTGCTCGTTTGTTTTCATGATAGAATTCGGTGATATTGTCGCTTAAAAATCTGAAAGTGCCGTGCCCTAAAACGTCTGTCTGAGAATCTAATTTATCAGAAAAATTCAAATATATTTTTGTTGGGTAATCCATTTTTTGTAATAAATTAAGTATATTTTTTATCATTGGAAAATTTTCGTTGTAAACGACAACTTCTCCGCAAAAATCCGAAACATTTTCTTGATCGAGTTCATGGACAAAAAGTGTTTCGCGGCTACCTAAAACTACCGCTGAAGGAACAACGGTTTTTTTTGTTACAAATTTTTCGAAGTAAGGGTCACTGCCTTCACAACTGTACATGATCCACACAGCATTAGGTTCCAATTTAAGCTTTGAATTTAACATAATTAACCAAATCCTCCCTGGGGTTTAATCTTGCTATTTATATCGAATTTTAATTTTACGCAAATATGAATAATTTGTCAATTTTTTCGCAAAATAATCCTGACTAAGTCTCATTAAAAATAAATTCCATAAAGATGAACTTTGTCGAACCTTCAAAAAGGGGGATTTGAAATGACAGCTACAGGAATGGTCAGACGAATCGATAATTTGGGGAGGATAGTTATCCCGAAAGAAATACGCAAGACACTGCGAGTTCGTGAAGGTGATGCGCTTGAAATTTATATTGGCTCAGAAAAAGAAATTATATTCAAAAAATACTATGCAATTGAACAGATAACATCTTTATCAGAGGAATGCGCTGACATACTTTGCAAAGAAATTTTCATGCCAGTTCTAGTATCGAATAGAGACCACGTTGTAAGTGCTTTCGGCGTTCCAAAGCAAGCGTTTGTAGGATTGAAAATATCTCGTGCACTTGAAAAATTGATGGAAGCGCGCAAACATTTTTCGGCACATGAAACCGCAACAGGAGAAGCGTTTTTCCCGCTTGAAAATACTGAAAAAGAAGCTGAAATGGTTTTTCCTATACTTGCGAGTGGAGATATTGAAGGCAGTTTAATTGTCCTGAAATCGCCAAAATCTAAATTAAGTTACGATGTGATTTTTAAATTAGCGGAATTTTCTGCGAAATTTTTAAGTTCAAGTATGGAAAGCTGAGCTTTTATGCGGAATTCAACTATTTAATCAAACTAACGCCTGACATTTCGTCAGGTTTTTTTATACCCAAAATTTCGCAAATTGTCGGTGCAATATCGCAAAGAGCGCCGCCGCTTTTTAAAGTACAGTCATAACCTATCACGCTAAACGGGACTAGATTGCACGTGTGCGAAGTGTGAGGGAATCCACGTTCGTCGCGCATTTTTTCAGCATTACCATGATCTGCTGTCAAAACAGTTACGCCATCGATTTTTTTCATCTCTTCAAGCAGTTCGCCAACGCATTCATCTACAGTTTCGACCGCTTTAATTGTTGCTTTTAAATTTCCGGTATGTCCGACCATGTCCGGGTTTGAAAAGTTCAAAACTATTAAGTTATATTTTTTTGATTTTATTTTATCCTTTACAGTTTTTGTTATTTCTCTCGCACTCATCTCAGGTTTCAAATCATAGGTTTTTACCTTTGGGGAATTCACAATTATTCGGTTCTCGCCGGGATACGGTTCTTCTCTGCCAGAATTAAAGAAAAAAGTTACATGCGCATATTTTTCGGTTTCAGCAATTCGTAGTTGTGTCATGCTAAGAGAGGCAAGGTGCTCTCCTAAAGTGTTTTTAATTTCACGCGGATTGAATGCAATTTTTGTATTTTGAATTTTTCTATCATACTGTGTGAAGCAAACGCAATTTTTTACTTTTCCGCTCAGCGCCCTGGTGATTTGCCTAGCTCTGTCGGGACGGTAATTAAAGCAAATTAGGGAATCTTCAGGTTTGAGCCCGTTATATCCTCCAAGAATGCAAGCAGGCAAAAACTCATCAGTAAGCCCTTCTGAATAAAGCTGGTTTATTGCCTCTGAAAAGTCTCGAAAATTCCTTCCTTTTGCTTCTAAAATAGCCTCCGCTGCAATTTGAGTTCTGTCCAAATTGTTATCGCGGTCCATTGCATAGTATCGACCACAAATTGTCGCGATTTTTCCTGTATTTAACTGTTTTAAAGCGGTTTCGATTTTACTTAAATGCTTTGAAGCAGTCTTAGGCCCTGCGTCGCGCCCATCGGTCCAGGCATGGACGAAAATTTTATTTAATTTTCTAGGCTTTAAAAGCTCTAAAATAGCATAAAGGTGCTGAATATGACTATGTACGCCACCGGCGGAGATAAGCCCGGCTATGTGTAGTGCGCCTCCTGTTTTTTCAGTGTCGTTAATAACATCATTAATAATATCATTTGAATAAAATTCACCGGTCTGAATGCTTTTGTTTATAAACGTCAAATCCTGATAGATTACTCTTCCGGCTCCAATATTGGTGTGACCTACTTCGGAATTACCCATCTGTCCCTCCGGAAGACCGACGCTGGTACCAGATGCTTTGAGCTCAGTTACTGGGAATTGTTCAAATATTGCATCTAAATTGGGTGTGGCGGCGTTTGAAATGGCATTGAATTCATTTTTCTCAGCAAGGCCATATCCATCCATTATGATTAAAAGAACATTTTTAGAGCCTGAATTATCGTTAATTTCTCTCATTTTTTGAATTTACCTAAATTTCCTTTCGCGGTTTTTATTATGTTAAGGAAGCTTTGCTCATCCAAAGCTGCTCCACCAATCAGCGCACCATCTATGCTTTCCAAAGATAAAAAGCTTTTTGCATTTTGCGAGTTAACCGAGCCGCCGTAAATTACTTGTACCTGAGAACCAAATTCCTCAAAAACTGTTTTTTTTATTATATTTCCGATTTCGTCAAGCTGATCACAATTTATAGTTCGGCCAGTGCCTATTGCCCAGAGTGGTTCGTATGCTATGATAATATCTTCAATTTTGGTGTTTTCTATGGCACTAAGGCCACGCTTTATTTGAGTTTCGACGACGCTTTTTGCCATGTTATTCGTACGGTATTCTAAGTTTTCTCCGATACAAAAAATAGGTTTGAGGCTACTGCTCAAGATTTTTCTGATTTTTTTGTTAACAGTTTCATCATCTTCTGAAAAATAAGTCCTACGTTCGCTGTGACCGACCAAAACGTATTTTGCTCCAACGCTTTTGATCATATCGACGGAAATCTCACCAGTGAAGGCTCCGGAGGATTCCCAGTGGCAATTTTGCGCTCCTATTTCAATTTTAGAATCTTCGCATAATCTTGCGGAACTTTCTAGTGCGATCGCGCTTGGAAAAATGATTATTTTGCAAAAATCATCGCAATTATTTATCTCAGCTTTAAGTTTAGTTATAAATTCCGCTGCTTCAGAATTGGTTTTGTTCATCTTCCAATTTGCAGCTATAATTTTTTGATCAGGAATCATTTAAGAACTCTCCTCGATAAAGCAAAAAAACATAAATAATTTTTCTAGGTTATAGAAAAATTATTTATCATCAATTGAAGCGAGACCGGGTAAGATCTTTCCGCTCAAAAACTCAAGCGAAGCGCCTCCTCCGGTAGATACATGTGTCATCTTGTCAGCAAGGCCTAACTTATGCATTGCCGCGGCAGAGTCTCCGCCACCGATTATTGATACTGCACCACTGGCAGCAACGGCTTTCCCGACTTCAAACGTTCCTTCTGCAAAATTATCCCATTCAAAAACTCCCATAGGGCCATTCCATAGTATGGTTTTTGCGTTTGCAAGTATTTCTTTAAAAATTTTTATGGTTTCCGGGCCCACATCAAGCCCCATGAAATTTTCCGGAATTTTATCTGCGTCAACAATGATGTAATCCCCATCTGGGCTATATTTATCGCTAACTTTAAAATCAAGCGGCAGAACCAGCTTAACGCCTTTATCTTTTGCTGCGACCATTATATCTTTAGCAAGTGGTACTTTATCATTTTCGCAAATGGAATTCCCGATTGGATATCCAAGTGCATTCGTAAATGTGTAGGCCATTCCTCCGCCGACCATCAAAACATCGATTTTTTCGAGTAAATTGTTAATTACTTCTATTTTGTTAGAAACTTTTGAACCCCCTAAGATAGCTATAAACGGTCGTTCGGGATTACTTAAAATTCTTGACATTTCGGAAATTTCTTTTTCAATAAGAAACCCACACGCAGATGGCAGAAATTCAGTTATGCCAACTACTGAAGCGTGAGCGCGATGGCAAACGCCAAACGCATCGTTAACATAAATGTCGGCAAGCGAAGCTAATTTTTCAGAAAACTCTTTACTGTTTTCGGTTTCACCGGGTTCAAATCTTAAGTTTTCAAGTAGGCACATTTCTCCGCTTTTTAAATCGGAAATTATTTTCTTGGTATTTTCTCCTACTACGTCTGACGATAGCTTCACGCTACACTTTAACTTTTGTGAGAGATATTTTGCTACAGGTCTCAACGAAAATTCGGGATTGA
>CAZDOV010000016.1:0-9527 GCA_964507135.1 uncultured Eubacteriales bacterium
CCGAAGTGATTGAGTCGCAATTGCATATGAACCTATATCAGAAATTGTGGCAGTCATAATTTTTTGATCTGTTACCCCAGAATAAAATGTTTTACGGTTACCGGTTACTTTGAACGTTTTTCCTCCGCGGTCAAAAATGATATGCTTTGAATTTGAAATTTGTAAATTTGGATTGCTAAAATTATGTTTTTCGCTCAGCAGTTTCTTTCCTTTTTTTGAAAGAATCTCGAAATTGTTATCACTAAGAGCAAGAATATAACTATTATTAACTTGCAGATTTTCGGTTTGTATTTTTTCGCCTTGAATTTGTATCGGGAATTTAGAACTGATTGAAAAAGATAGCACGTTATCGCCAACATATGCGTAGATGTTGTCCGGCGAAAAATTGACGCGATTTGACCAAACCACTAACAAGAGAAATGTCGAAAGCAGTATTAAAAAAATATTTTTTATATCTTTATAAATAATTTGCCTTTTTGGTGATTCGTTTAACCATTTTTTATAGTTATACAAATTATCAGAAATATTTTTAAACAATCTATTCATGCTATATGCCTGCCGATCAAAACTAATAAAATACTCGATTTAAATATAATCCTTGTGGTGGTGCTGTAGGGCCAGCGAAAGACCTATCTTTTGACTCAATAATTTTAGGGATATCTGAGGGAAAAAGCTTCCTTTGAAACACTCTGAGCAAAGTTCCGACCATGATTCGCAACATATTGTATAAAAATCCATCCGCTTCAACTATGAAATTCACGGTGTCGCCTTCTTTTTCAATTTCAAATTTTCGCACAGTCCTTTGCATATTTTTCATTTCACGTTTATCAATAGTTGCGAACGCTGTAAAGTCATGTGTTCCGACGAAATATTCTGCTGATTTTTTCATTTGATATATGTCTAGTGGATACCAATAGTGTAGGGCTCTTCCGCTAAAAAACGGATTTTTCACGTTATTATTCCAAATTTTATAGATATATTCCTTTCCTTTGCAAGAGTATCTCGAGTGAAAGTCAGGAGCTTTTTCTTCGCAGTCATATGCGGAAATGTCGTCCGGTAAGTGCCTGTTTAGTGCGCAAATAAGATTGTTGAAATGTATTTTTGAAGTTGTTTTGAAATTTACAACGTACATATTTGCGTGAACTCCAGTATCCGTACGGCTGCAGCCTTTTATGTCAACGGATTCATTCAAAATTTTATAAAGCGCTTTTTGAAATACCTCTTGCACTGAAATAGCATTTTTTTGAATTTGCCATCCGTGATAGTTTGTCCCAACGTAAGATAATGTTACGGCAATATTTCTACTTTTTCTTTGGGCGTTTTTTTCAGCATATTCGCTCATTTTTATGCTCCTGAAGTAAATTTTATTAAATCAAAAAATTTTTTCTTTGCTCCAAATTGCTGTCGCTCCAGACGGAATAACTATACCCGAGCTTGAAACAGGTATTCCTATTTCATCCGAGAAAACGTAACCTCCACGTTTTCTAGCTATAGATTGTTCCAAAAGGCAGCTCATAACGGCGGGGGAAAGACCAGTTGAATAAGAGTTGATGACAAAAAAATCTGCATTTTCAGAAAGTACTTTTTCGCACAAATTTACAAAATCATAGATATTTTCTTCGATTTTCCAAATTTCTCCCTTTGGCCCTCTACCGTATGACGGCGGATCCATTATAATCCCATCATATTTGTTGCCACGTTTGATTTCGCGCAAAATAAATTTTTCGCAGTCGTCCACAATCCATCGTATAGGTTTGGATTCTAGTCCAGAAATTTTAGCATTTTCGCGTGCCCACGATACCATACCTTTTGCAGCATCAACATGACAAACTTTTGCCCCGGCTTCGGCACACGCAAGAGTGGCGCCTCCGGTATAGGCAAACAAATTCAAAATATTAGGTTGTGATTTGTTTTTTGAGATGATATTTTTAAGCAAATCCCAGTTTACGGCCTGTTCAGGAAAAACGCCGGTATGCTTAAAATTCATCATTTTTATTCCAAATTTTAAGTTTTTGTACGAAATATTCCAAGAATCATTAGTTTTCGAAAGGACTTTCCATTTTCCGCCACCTGATGACGAACGATGATAAACGGCGTTCGGTGTTTCCCAACGTTTGTCAAATCTTGACGTGTTCCAAATCACTTGAGGGTCGGGGCGTATTAAAATCACGTCGCCCCAACGTTCAAGGCGTTCACCTGCGGATGTATCTATGAGTTCATAACTATTCCATTTTGCAAATCTCATCGCGAAAATTCCTTTTGTTTTTTTATTTTAAATTATCCTGTATTATGCTTTTGGCTTCGGCAATTAATGTGTCTAAAATGTTCTCGTTTTCATGTTCGAACATTATTCTTATTTTTGGCTCTGTACCGGATTCCCTAATAACAATGCGGCCTGATGAACCTAATTGTTCTGTTTTATCGGATATATATTTTTTTATATTTTCATTTTTTTCGAGAGTGCCTTTTTTTGAAACGTCTATTATCAGCTCGGCTAATTTTTGCGGATATTTTTTCATTTCATTTGCAAGTTCTGAGATTTTCTTGCCGCTACGTTTTATTATGTTTAAGAGTTGAATTGCCGTGAGTTCGCCATCACCGGAGCGGGAGTGATCCAAAAATATCACATGGCCGGATTGTTCACCGCCGAGAATATAATTTTCTGATTTCATCCTTTCCAGAACGTACCTGTCGCCAACTTTAGTTTCGGAAAATTTAATATCGTTTTCTTGGCAAAAAATTTTGAGGCCCATATTTGACATAATTGTTGCGACGAGCGTGTTGTTTTTGAGTTTGCCGGCATTTTTGAGCGATTTTGCACATATAGCCATGATAACATCACCATCGAGTATTCTACCGTTTTCGTCAATTGCGAGGCATCTGTCAGCGTCGCCATCAAAAGCGAAGCCTACGTTACAATTATTTTTGATAACATGTTTTTGCAGATTTTCAAGATGTGTCGAGCCGCATTTTTCGTTTATATTAATTCCGTCCGGACTATCAAAAATTATCTCAGCATTGATTTTTAATTTTTCAAAAAGCTTTTTAGCTGTGGCGCTCGCACAGCCGTTTGCGCAATCAACTGCAATTTTAATGTCATCTCCCAAAATATCTGCTGTGCTAGATAAATATTCAACATAATCATCAACTGCATTATTGCATTTAGTTATAGTCCCAAGCTCTTCGCCAATAGGCAAATTGTAGTGCTCAAGGTCCGTGTTAAGAACCAATTTTTCAATTTCTTTTTCAGTTTCGTCTGAAAGTTTGTATCCGTCTTTATCGAACAGCTTTATTCCATTAAATTCAAACGAATTGTGTGACGCAGATATCATTATTCCTGCATCAGCTTGATACTTTCCAACGAGATACGAAACTGCTGGCGTTGGAATTACACCAAGGCTAATTCCTTCGGCGCCACAAGAACATATTCCCGATAGAAGCGCAGCTTCAAGCATATCCGAGGAAATTCGTGTGTCTTTCCCGATTAATATTTTTGGTTTTCGGGTTTTCAAATCGCCGGATAGAACTATTGCAGCTGCTTTTCCTATTTTTATTGCAAGCTCACAGGTGAGTTCCTGGTTTGCTATTCCTCTAACACCGTCCGTACCAAAAAGTTTGCTCATCTGTTTAATCCTCCGAAAATTGAGTTGTTATTTTTCAAAAAAGCTATATTGCTCCGGGGCTTTATTGGGATTTTTATATCCCAAATGTCGATATGCAGCGGGAGTTACGCATCTCCCTCTTGGAGTCCTGCTGAGAAATCCAATTTGTATTAAGAAAGGTTCGTAAACGTCTTCGATTGTAATGGATTCTTCTCCGATTGCGGCTGCCAAAGTGTCAAGGCCGACCGGTCCGCCATTATAAAAAGAAATCATAGTTTCAAGAAGCCTGCGATCATTGCTGTCAAGCCCGATTTCATCGACTCCAAGTTTATTTAATGCAATTTTTGAAATTTCATTTGTTATTGTTCCTTCACCCGAAATTTGCGCGAAATCTCGCACACGCTTGATGAGTCTATTTGCAATTCTGGGAGTTCCCCTTGAACGTGAAGCCAGCTCTAATGCACCGTCAGTTGTGATTTTTATTCCTAGAATATTTGAACTTCTGGTGACTATTTTTGCTAGTTCCTGAGGAGTGTAAAGTTCAAGCCTAAGGATTACTCCAAAGCGGTCTCGAAGTGGGGCTGTGAGCTGCCCTGCACGTGTTGTGGCTCCGACTAATGTGAATTTTGGGAGTGGTAGGTGATATGACGTTGCCATTTGTCCCTTCCCTGTAACGATATCAATCGAAAAGTCTTCCATAGCAGGGTAGAGTATCTCTTCGACTGCTCTTGAAAGCCTATGAACTTCGTCGATAAAAAGTACATCGCCTTCAGAAAGATTCGTCAAAAGTGCAGCTAAATCGCCTGGCTTTTCTATTGCAGGGCCTGAAGTTATTCGTATGTTTACGCCAAGTTCTTTTGCGATTATCATCGAAAGCGTCGTCTTACCAAGCCCAGGAGGGCCGTAAAGTAAGACGTGGTCAAGTGGTTCTTTTCTGAGTTTGGCAGCTTCTATGAATACTTTAAGATTTTCTTTGACATTTTCTTGGCCGATATACTCTTTGAGAGTTCGCGGACGTAGGGGATTATCTGCTTCTGTGTCTTCGGTTATTTCTTCCGGGGTTAAAATTCTGTTATCTCTCTTCTTGTCATCCATTTTTTATCGCCCCTTTTTCATCATTGATTTAAGCGTAAGTGTGATTAATTCTTCAACTGATATATTTGGGTCTAGTGATGATACTACCGGAGTGACATCTTGAGCTGAGTATCCCAGGGCAGATAAAGCTTTAATAGCTTCCGAATGGTTTGAGCTTGGCGCGACAAAACCGCCAGTATGATTCGAATAGCGCTCTGAATCGATGATTTTAGAAAGCTTATCTTTGAGTTCTAAGACGATTCTTTGAGCGGTTTTTGCTCCTATTCCTGGAGCGGCGGTGAGGCTTTTGCTGTCACCGGAAATCACCATAGAAACTACTTGTTCCGAGGAATACTGAGATAATATAGCAAGAGCTGCTTTGGGGCCTACCCCTGAAACAGATGTGAGAGATTTAAAGCATTCCAATTCCTGTTCGTCGACAAATCCAAACAAATCCACGGCGTCTTGACGAACATTTAAGTAGGTATAAACGATTATTTCTTCTCCGATTTTATCTTTTAATTTGCTTTGAGTATAAAACGACGTTAAACATTTATATCCAACTCCGGCACACTCTATGACCAGAAAATTGCTTTCGGCTTTCAAAAATATTCCTCTGAGGCTGTATATCATAATATTCAAATCTCCTAAATAAAGTTTCCCACTAATTTTGTTTAATAATTAGATTCGCACGGTTAATCTTTGCTTTTTTATTAATGTACTGAAATCCCAGTGAGTTTATGTGGCAAATTGCAATTGCAAGAGCATCAGCTGCGTCATCAGGCTTTGGAATTTCGCGGAGCCTTAGCAGCCTTTGCGTCATCATCATTATCTGAGATTTTTGCGCCCTTCCATAACCGGTTACAGCGGTTTTTACCTGTAGAGGGGTAGACTCATAAATTGGCACATTAAGCTTTTTTAGTGCCAATAAAATAGCCCCTCGGGCCTGAGCAACATCAATTGCGGTTTTATGATTATTTTGGAAATATAATTTCTCAACCGATGCTGCGTTAGGCTTATACGTACGCGTGATTTCGGATAATCTGTCATATATAGCTTCGAGTCTATCCGGGAATTCTTCATTTGCGTTTGTTAAGATAGCTCCATAATTTATCGGAATATATTTTCCGCCATCAAATTCAATGATTCCATAGCCTACTATCGCATATCCCGGATCAATCCCCAAAATTATCATTAAATCACCTCTAAATTGATTATATCATGTTAAAGACAACAAATAAATATTGGTGCACATGAGATTGTTTTTCGTTGTTCTTTAATATTATACCATGGTTAATAAAAAATCAATATTTTTCAAATAGATAATTCATCAAAAATAATTACAGATAAAAATTAAAAATATGGTGATTGACACACGTTTTTTCACAAGTTTTGGTGTGATTACATAAGCTGTTAAAAATATTTTTTATGGAGGCTTGGCTTATGGTACAAACCGCTTTATTACCGCTGAATAAAGCAAAATTGAATTATAAATACAGAATTTTCAACATTAAAAATATCAAAAAAGCGCAAAGATTACTTGACTTAGGGGTAACTAACGAAACAAAAATAGTTCCAGTGCATCAGAGCCCAACAGGAAGCTTGACCGCTTATAAAATTTGTGGAGCGGTCATTGCTTTGAGAGATGAAGATACAAAAAATATTATGGTTTATGAGTATTAAAAAATAAATTCTAAAATTCTACTTCCAAAAAATCTTAATGGAGATGATTTTAAATTTATGAGCGCAATTCAAAACTCTATCCGTAAGCTTTCATATTTTAAAAATGTAAAAAAGCACAAAAAAAGGCGTAGCGATTCATCTGAAAAAACGAAATCAATAGCCATAGCTGGGAACCCAAACGTCGGTAAAAGCACGGTTTTTAACGCTCTTACGGGAATGAATCAACATACCGGAAATTGGCCGGGTAAAACTGTAGAGTGCACTCAAGGAAAATATCTGTTTGATGAAACAGTATTTAAAATAACGGACATTCCCGGAACTTATTCCCTTGTGGCAAATTCTCAGGAAGAAGAAATTGCCAGAGATTTCATATGTTTTTCAAATTTAGATGCAGTAATCGTGGTTTTGGACGCAACTTGCCTTGAAAGAAATTTGAATTTAGCATTGCAAATTTTAGAAGTAACAAAAAATGTCGTAATATGCGTTAATTTGATTGATGAAGCGAGAAAAAAACAAATTTATATAGATCTCGACGAACTTTCTATGCAGCTTGGCGGAGTACCGGTGGTTTATACTGATGCGAGAAAGAAAATCGGTATAAAAAATCTTATGAAAGCCGTTAATGATGTTGTTTGCTCAAAGAAAAAAATATTCGATATTAAAAATAATTACCCGCAACAAATCCAAGATGCCGTCGAAAATATTTCACGAATGTTATTGCCTAATATCCCAAAGCACTTGAACTCAAAGTGGATTGCGCAAAATATTCTTGAGGAAGATTGCGAACTCGTAAAATCGATAAAGCACCACGCCGGTTTAGATGTTTTTGAAAACGAAAATTTAAAAAATATCATCGAATCCGAGAGGGAAAAGCTCTTAAGTAATGGAATAAATAGCTCAAAAATCAAAGAGACGATTTCGAACGAATTAATTAAAAAATCTGGGAAAATATACAATCTTTGTGTACATATGGAAAATAAATTTCACGACAAACGTGACCGAATTGTGGATAATCTGCTAACATCTAAATTAACGGGATTTCCTATTATGCTTGCTTTGCTAATGGTGATTTTTTGGTTAACGATAACGGCTGCTAATTATCCGTCAGAATTGATTTCTTATTTTCTTTTCAATTTGCAGGATAAATTATCCGGGCTTATTTTGAGTACCGGTTGCCCTGTATGGATTCACGGGATTTTGATCGAAGGAATTTATCGTACTCTTGCGTGGGTTGTCTCTGTTATGCTTCCGCCTATGGCTATCTTTTTCCCATTGTTTACATTTTTAGAGGATGTAGGATATTTGCCAAGAATAGCGTTTAATCTTGACGGCGCTTTTAAAAAATGCGGCGCTCACGGGAAGCAAGCATTGACGACGTGCATGGGATTTGGCTGTAATGCTTGCGGGATTATCGGATGTCGGATTATTGATTCGCCTCGAGAAAAACTAATAGCAATGCTCACAAATAATTTTGTGCCGTGTAACGGAAGATTTCCGCTGCTAATTTCGGTTATATCAATGTTTTTTGTTCCGTTATTCGGCTCATGGTTCGGGTCGGTTGCTTCCGCTTTGATGTTAACTGGCGCAGTGGTTTTGAGCTTGATGGTTACGTTCTGTGTTTCGAAATTGCTTTCGATAACTCTTCTCAAAGGAATCCCATCTTCGTTTATTCTTGAGCTTCCGCCATATAGAAAACCCCAAATAGGGAAGATACTTATTCGTTCGGTTTTGGATAGAACAATTTTTGTTCTCGGCCGGGCTGTTGCAGTGGCCGCCCCTGCGGGCATAATCATCTGGATAATGGCAAATTTAAAGTTAAATGACATCAGTTTGCTTGCACATTGTTCAAATTTTTTGGATCCATTCGCAAAATTTATCGGGCTTGACGGAGTAATCCTCATGGCGTTTATTCTTGGATTTCCTGCAAATGAAATAATTTTTCCGATAATAATCATGAGCTATATGTGCGCCGGTAGTATATTAGAGTTAGAATCGCTTTTTGAACTGAAATCACTTTTGTTAGCGAACGGTTGGACCGCCACAACTGCAGTTTGCGTGATGATATTTTCTTTGATGCATTTTCCTTGTGGCACAACATGTTTAACTATCAAAAAAGAGACCGGAAGCCTGAAGTGGACCGTTTTGGCTTTTATAATCCCGACAGTTACGGGGATTATGATGTGCTGCGCCGTTTCGCATATTATGAATTTGATGATATAAAAGTTAAAATTTTGATCGCAAAAATTTGCAGCTTCGCTGCTGCTTTTAAAAGTACGCAGCGAAGCTTTTTGTTAAATAAAAATATTTCCAAAAATGCTATTGCATTTTTTAGTACATTGTGTATAATAAACATAGCCACAGTCAATGAATTTGAACTTTTTATAAGGAGATGGTTTTTATGCCGAAAATTTGCGTGAATAATAGAACATACAACTTAGATTGGAAAAATTTTAGTTTCCTCTCTCAAAACGAAATTGATGAATTAATTTTGAACTGTATTCGTAGTAAGGAATATCCAAATAACAATCTTCTTTGTTCCATAAACAACTGTATCAAACCACCATTCTACCTAAACAACTACTTTATTGGTAAATGGGTCAACGCATTTACCACAAATGGCAAATCTTGTGATGTAATATTGCTACACACAACACTTAAATTCGACCTCAACTCCTTTCAGACGTTAGAAAACAACATTAACTTAATTCCTATTGACACCAACAACCGCAGATTCGCCTTAAAAATCAGCGACCAATACGGAGCCCGCATACAAAGCCTACGAAACACAAAAACTCAATACCAGCAACCATGGACTTACACAAGCCACCAGACGCAATATAACCAGACACAAACACCCATCCGCCAGCAGTTCACATCCCCTTCTACAATGCCCACAACACAAAACCCTGCATACCAAAAAGCAAATTACGCCACACAACCCAACTATGCAATCCCCCCGATCCATCAACAAAACCCACAGTACCAACCACAAACACAACCCGTCAACCAACAGTTCAAACCCCCTACTGCTACCGCATACCCACCTACAACGCCCAGCACACAACAGTACTCCACATATGCCTCACCAACAACTCAAGCTGCATACCACCAACCAAATTACGCCACACAACCCAACTATGCAATCCCCCCGATCCATCAACAAAACCC
>CAZDOV010000017.1:0-9451 GCA_964507135.1 uncultured Eubacteriales bacterium
AGCAGAGGCACAACAACAAAAATTGTTGTCATGCCACTTCAATTATCGTAGAAGATCTGTATTTACAGAAAATTTTTCACACTCTCAGTTCGAGCTAACTAAAGATCGAAGCTACGAAAAGATTCGAGGTCGACACGATTGAAAAACAAACCAAAACACAAAGGTGTATTTTCTTGGAAGCAAAAAATTTTTGTACCGATAGTTGTAATCGCTAGCAGCACAGTGCTTTCCGGTTGCACAGTCGTAAATTTTTTTGACGTTTCCAGCGCTATGTCCCCTCCCACTTTGACAAAAAAGCAAGTGATCATAGAAAGCGCTATTAAAGAATGTCTCGGGAAGGATTTCAAATGGGCGTATCCATTAATTGGTGGAAAATATACTTCAACACTAGATTACAATTCTGGTGAGAAAAGCTATATTTTGGTTTTCTGCAAGACTGGTGAAAGCGCTACTGTATCACACGTATTGCTTTTTGAAAAATTACCGGAAAACTTATTGCTCAAAGATGATTTAATTGAAGAAAACTTTGACATCAAAGAGGTAGACATCAAAAATATAAGCAACGACGGTAAATCCAAAGAAATAACAGTCATCGGGATCGACTTGATTTCACTCACATCTAAAGCTTACACATATCAAATAAACACTGACGACACTTTACAAATTAAGACTCAAAAATATCCGGAGGTTAATCCATGAAAAGAATTTTAGTCGTAGAAGACGAAGCTGCAATAAGAGAATTTGAGGTTATCAACCTACGAAGATCTGGCTATGACGTCATAGAAACAGACAGCGGCGAAAAAGCATTGGAAATCTTTGAAAATTATAACAGAGATTTTGATTTGGCGATTCTTGATATCATGTTACCCGGTATTGACGGCATAAAAGTTTGCAAAGAACTTCGAAATCGCAGCGACACAATAGGAATAATCTTGCTAACAGCAAAAACGCAAGAAATAGACAAAGTCAGCGGATTGATGCTCGGCGCGGATGACTACATAACCAAACCGTTCAGCCCTTCTGAGCTTGTTGCGAGAGTCGATGCTTTATACCGCCGAGTTGCACTCAACATAATGCGAACTGAAAATAAATTTCAGGAAGAGATCAAGTTTGGCGAGTTCGTGCTCAATCTCAGGAACCGTGCTTTGAAAAAACGCGGTAAAACCACTGATCTTACGCAAGTTGAATTTCAAATTATGGAATATTTCTTTTCAAATCCCGGGACCGTATTTAGCCGCACGCAAATTTTAAATCACGTTTGGGGTGAATCTCATAGCGGTGAAGAAAAAATCGTGGATGTGAACATCCGCAGACTTAGAATGAAAGTCGAAGATGATCCTTCAGCTCCAAAACATATCATTACCGTGTGGGGCATGGGCTATAAGTGGGAAAATTAACTTAGGATGTTGGTGCTTGAGAATGGCTTTTAAGGGTATACTAAAGCGATGGATTTGTAACAGTGGATTTATAGTGAGTGCGTTCGCTATACTCGTGATAGCATTAGCGGTGCTCACGCGGGGATATTTTTACAGCGGTATTTGCCAGAATATAACAAGTAGATCGAAAGAATTCGGAAGCATCCTCGAATGTTGCTCCGTTCAAGACGAAGCGGAGTTTGTTGGGGTGTCCAAAATCTATGTTGAAAATTTTAATAGCAGCGATAAAATGCGGCTCACTATTTTTAGCAACGATGATAAGGCTGTTATTTCTTCGTCCGGTTTTTTACCAGATAAATCAGAAACTTTTCCAGATTATGACAAAGCAAAAATTTCAGATAACGACACGAGCGTTTGGGAAGGAAAACTCTCAAGCGGCGAAAAAGTCATGGCTGTTTCGCGCTGTATTTATGACGATTTTGGAAATTATCTTGGAGCGATAAGATATGACGTTTCAATGGAAGAGGCAAGTTCGAGAATTCACATTATTGTAGGGATACTTTTTGTGTGTTCAATTTTAATTATAATTTTCATATTAATTTCCGGAACATACTTCATAAAATCCATTGTTCACCCGATTGACGAAATATGTTCTAAAGCTAGGCTCATCGCTCGAGGAGATTTTCACATCAAACTTGATAAGAAATACGACGATGAAATCGGAGAACTCAGCGATACCGTAAACTATATGGCGGAAGAACTCGACGCCGCTGAAAAAATTAAAAACGAGTTCATATCCTCAGTTTCTCATGAATTGCGTACACCGCTAACAGCTATAAAGGGATGGGCCGAAACCATTCAACTGTGCGAAGAATCCGATATTGAAACTCGCAAGCGCGGTCTTGATACCATTGTGAGCGAGGCTGCAAGATTATCGTGGATTGTGGAAGGACTTTTGGATTTTTCCAGCATAAAAGAAAAAAGAATAAAACTCATCAAAGAAAAAGTAGATATCTTGGCCGAGCTTGGCGAAGCGGTATATATGTTCAAAGACCGAGCTAAAAATGAAGGCAAAACTTTAATGTATAACGAGCCCAAGATACTCCCTCCAGTTTGTGGGGATAGGCACCGTTTAAAACAGGTTTTCATCAATATTTTGGATAATGCACTGAAGTACACTTCGGAAGGCGGCGGAATAAGCGTTAATGTTAGCGTGAAAAATGAAAGAATATACATAAGCGTCACCGATAACGGTTGCGGAATTCCCTTGGAACACCTCCCGAACGTTACGAAAAAGTTTTACAAAGCTAATTATCTTCAGCGAGGTTCGGGCATTGGTCTCGCTATCGTTGATGAAATCGTAACGCTTCATAACGGTAAACTTGAAATAATAAGCGAAGAAAAGTTCGGAACTACCGTCACAGTATCGTTACCTACGGACCAAGAAGAGCTGCAAGAAAACGCATCTGCTGTACCACAGAACTCATAAAAAATTACGTTAAAAAGGCGTGGACGATTTGACTTGGCGAGAGCTTTATTTTTACGGTCAAAAAGAACTTAAAAAAATTGCAAATATCTCGGCGGATTCAGAATTATTACATATATTTTGGCATTGCTTTAAAATGGAAAAATCAGACATAATTTTGAACAGTTCTGCACCAGTCCTCAAAGAAGACGTAGATAAATTTTTGGAAATCTTGGAAAAACGAAAAAGCGGTATGCCTCTACAATATTCCATAGGCAAGTGGGAGTTCATGAATATAGAGCTAAACGTAGGAGAAGGCGTTTTGATCCCTCGCGAGGACACATCTGTTTTGGTCAACGCTTTGCTAGAAAATTTGGCCAAAAAACGACCCCAAGCAAAAAGCCTGAAAATCATCGACCTTTGCAGCGGAAGCGGCTGTATCGCGCTGGCTCTTGAAAAAAACATAAAACCTCCAGCAGAAATTTATGCAGCTGAGATTTCTGCAAAGGCTTTTGACTACTTAAAAATGAACCACCTGAAAAATTCAAGCAAAATAAAAATAATAAACGATGACATTTTCAACTGTTTTTATGATTTTGAAGACGACACTTTTGATGCCGTGGTTTCTAACCCGCCGTATATCCGTTCAAGCGATATTAAAAATCTGCAACCAGAAGTACGCCGCGAACCCGTGCTAGCGCTTGATGGAGGAATTGATGGCATGGATTTTTATAGAAAAATTTGTAAATATTGGATTCAAAAACTGCGCCCTGGCGGTATATTAGCTTTTGAAGTGGGTTTTGGGCAAGCCGACGACGTCAAAAACATTATGCAGCAAAGTGGCTTGAAAACGATTTCGATTTTAGACGACATCAACTCCGTTCCTCGCGCCATTCTGGCTGTTAAGTCTTCGCATTAGTCTCCCCTTTTTTCTTGCGAGAAAATAACTTTTTAAACTTATCTCGTTTGCGCTCTTTTTGACCTTCACTTCCAGAATTGGTATCTACACTTGCACCACTGCTTTTACTACCTTTTTTTGCAAGTCTTTTAATAGCATCTTTTGCTTTCGTGAGTTTCCCACACTTAAACATCGTTCTGTCTCCTGCCATTCCACCAATTTTTTTGTTCAAATCGTCGACAACTTCAGGTCGGCGTATCGCTGAACGAGGGCTTACATATTTGTTGAACCATTTGGCAAACGCTGTGAATTTTTGTTTAATTGAGGCTTCAAGAGTATCTTTCCCTAATCTAATATTATTTAAAATTGTGTATAGCACCGCAATTGCCATTATTGAGTCGCTGTTAATACTGTCTTCTGTCTTTCTAATTTGCTTCGCTATTTTTTCAATTTCTGTTATAGGAACCTTTTCTGTGAAAGATTTGCTAAAATCAATTTGATTTAAACTGTTTGCTAAGCCTGAACGGTGTGAATTTAAAACTAATTTAATCTTAGTATATTTTGGGGAACCGCTGCATATTTCTTGGATGGTTGATGGAATATCTCTGATAGCCGTGATCAACTCACTGGCGTTTTTAGTTTTTTGCTCGGTGTGTTTTTGGCGTTCTTGCTTGCTAATCGCACGCTTTGCAAAGCGTGTGACCTTGTTACCTTCTTTTTTGAAATTGGTTTCTATTTTTTTGTTTATTTTCTCTTTCCAATTGTCTAGTTCTGCTTTTGCTGCTTCTTCTTCTGCTCCTGCTTTTGCTTTTGCTTTTGCGTCTTCGCTGATAGCTTTTGAAATAGCTTGTTTAAGTCGCTCAACAGTAAAATTCTCGATTAAAATTACAGCTTCTAACGGGTCTGCTTTTTCCATATGGCTTTTGATGCGTTTAAGTCTATTACATAAGTAACAGCCGCCGCTTGTGCATGCGTTAACATGATTACGTACACTCTCAGAAGCTTCCAAGTATTGTGTTACGAATTCATCTAAGGACATTTCTGAGACGTCTTTCGCCTTCTGCGGTATGGGAGTTTCGTTCTGTAGTGGTTTTGCATATTTTGAAGTCTGCAAAGAGAGCTGTTGAGGGTCTGGTGCTGGCGAGCTTATTTCTTGCTGAACTTGCGCAGTATTAGTTTCAACTATCTGTGGCTGTGGCGTGAGATCTTTTTCTGTGGTTGAAGATTCGTTTTTCCTTTCGTTCCGTAATTCTTCTATCTTTCCTTTTATTTTCTCTGTTGCTTTGTCTTTGTCACCGGTGTTTATCACACCTGAATTTACTAGCAAGGTTGCAGAACTTTTAGCAATTGTTTCTGGATTTAATTTTATAGTTGCTCCTTTAAGTATTCTGTGTATTACGTCGAAAGCCCCCTGCCGTTTTTCGGGCGCTTTTATAAAGCTACACAACTCATCATTTATCAATACCCATATATCCGAGTCTGGATTTAAATTGACATAGCCTTGATCAGCATTGACATTATCTATAACTTTTAACAGATTGTCGACAATATCTGCATTATATTTTTTCTTTGTGGTTTCTTGCGCTTTTTTTGCATGCTCTACTATTTCGTCAAGTCTTGTAGTAACACTAGCGGTATCGTTAACGGCAAAAGCTTTACAAAGCGCATTACTAAGTTCCTTTGTTTTGTTGGTAATATCAACATCATCGCTCTCACCTGTTACGCACTGCATAAAATCCCACAGAGGACTTTCCAAACTTGTGCTAAACGACATATATCCAACTAAAGTGTTCCACCAAATAGTTGCGTTAAAAGGACGACATGATTCCCTAAGAATGTTGAGAAGATTTTGCAACAGCTGTTGTTGTTGCTTTTTGATTACAGCATTCACTCTACTTTTGACCGCGTTGTTACTATCATTCATCCCAAATATTCTGCCCAGCGTATCACTCAACGGATCTATTGTCATATCCGAACTAGCCGTAGTCCAGTCATTCTGCATACTAACTTTGATAAGGTTTGTTAACTGTGTTTTTAGCGTTTTAATGTCGCCATCGCTACCCAGCCCCCGCGTGCACGCATCAACCCAATCACAATTAGTATCCCAATAATTTTTTTCAAAGCTTTTGAGAAATTTTTCAAATTGTTGGTCAATATATTCTGCGTGCTGCTCCAAGCTCGTCACTGTAACTTTCTCAATTACAGGAGATTCAAAACAGCCTTCTGTTGCACTTTCCTGTGTGACAGATGTTTTTGATTCAGGGATATTGCTTTCGTTTTCAGGTTTCACAGATTGCGGCTGCTGCTGTACGTCATCTGCAGCAACTTGAGTATCACTGGGATTTATATTGTTATCAGCTCCTGGCATATTAAACATCTCCTTTACAGGCTTCAATGCCCTGATTTTTGTACGCTTATTATATACATTGTATAAAAAAAAAGCAATATATATTCGAAAAATATTTTCTAAATATATATTGTTTCGCGAGAAATTATTTATTCCAAAAACAAAAAGCAACCGAGAAAATCCCGATTGCCATGAAACAAACTTGCTTATTTAATTATCAGATGAATTCTGTGCAATTTTAGCTTCATATTTTTTGCTGAGCCCAAACACCGAACTGACCCAACCAATTGCCGTTAGCGCAAACACGATAGAAATCGTCACAACGTGGCTCGTGAGCTTTGAACCTGCGGCTATAAGGTTAATGAGCGTAAACTGAATTGCAGAAGCTCCGCTCTTACCAAAACGTCCGCCAATAACTTCGACCGCAGCTTGACCTTTGGTCTTCGTATCTTGATCAAGTGGCAGGTATGCCATATTTTTTGTCGAGTCGAACAGACAATATTTCACGCTCTTTGAAAGTGCATCCTGGGCCATACCAAACCATACCGCTAGCGCAATAGCGTCCATGCCGAGAATCGTGGTAACATTTGCTTGTCTGTGAAGCAAGACTATTGTAAAGAACACGCCGCCGAGCACAGCCAAAAGCAATGCTGGAATCAATGCTGCTGTTTTCCATTTAACTTTTCTCAAAACATATTGACCGCCTAAAGAAGCCACAATGGTTAAGAGTCCAGTGAGTAACGACAGGTTCCCCATCATATCTTGATAGTCGTTCGCATCACTAAATTTCATTTTCATATAGGCTTTCCAAATAACTTCACAGAAGTTTATTGCAATTCCGTAGCACATAACTATCGCACAAATGAGCAGCAAATACGAATTTTGGAATAGCATCTTAATGCCATCCATAACGCCGACCTTTTCTTTTTTCTTCTTTTCCTTAATTTGACTAGCGTCAAAATATCTCGGGTCTTTAAGTATCACGTTGTTGATGTACCAGAAAATACCCATCGTTATAAACCCACAAATAATGCTACAAGTTACGCAGATATAGATGGACCTTTCGCCTGGGAATGTAGCGGACACCCACTTCAAAACACCAGCAGAAGCCATAACGCCAATATTGGCAACAATTGCATAAGTCGGGAAGAACCTCTTGACTTCATTGCTCATAGTGGCTTTATAAGCAAACTGCCAAAAGAGTGAAGAAATTGCCATTGTTCCCCACATTTCAGAGAGAACATAAAATAAAGAAATTGACCAGTTGGTTATACACGGGATCGTCCAATATAAGAACGGAGGCCAAGAAGCCTGCATCGCTTTGACTGTTGCTTCACCTGGATGAATCAGCGCACGATTTGGGAACAATATCAGTAAAAAAACTATATAAAACGCCATGAAACCGGTAACCATAGTATAAAAAGTCTTTTTGAAGCCAAGCTTATTAATAAGTATAGAATACAACATGACCATTAAAACTGCCATTGGGGTAACAAAAAAGAGCTTTAACTGCGTTATCAGCTCCGTCCCTCCTGCAACGGTATAATACTGTACCAAAGCGTCTTTCAAATCTCGTACCATCGTATAGACGAACAAGATGAAGAGCATCAATAAGCTCATTGACATGAACTTCTTCATTTCGTAACCGTGAACGGGCCACAAAGCCGATCTGAGTGGGCTAAACTCTTTTTGTGATGAACTTGTCGATTGCGAATCGCTCATAAATCACCAAATCCTTTCTTAAAAATTTTGTTAAATTTCCCTTTGCAGGGTCTTTCTGAGCCATGATAGCATACCACTTTTGGAAAATCAATACTGAATTTGATTTTTCGCCATTTTTCGAGTAAAAAGCAGCTACCAAAACAGTAGCTACTCAAATGATATGAATTCACTTTCAATTTAATAATCTATTTTTTCAAAATTCAAACCGTTTTCAAACGCATATGCTTGCGCTGACGAACCTTCAAGGCCACAAACTACCAATCTCCCATTCCACGGTAATGCATTTTCACCAAATTTCATTACTGATGGGAAAAACGTGATTTTACTTAATGAATCACATCCGAAAAATGCATCGCTACCAACAAAATTAACGTTTTCTCCAATAATTAATTCGCTGAGCGATGCGCAATTCGCAAAAGAATACGCTCGAACTTTTTTAACGTTGCCGCACAATTCTATCTTGCTAAGACTTTTGCATCCATAAAAAGCAGCTTCGTCAATATATGTAACGCCAGACCCCAAAATAACTTCAGTTATATCGGCGCACTCTAGAAATGCACACTCTTTTATAGTTACCACGCTATCCGGGATCACGACTCTACCGCATTTGCCACGTGGACAAGCTACAAGTGCATCAATATTTTTAGTGTACAACACACCGTCAACAGATGCATAAGCTTCATTTTCTTCGCTGACCTCAATCGAAACTAAATTTTCGCACCCACACACAATCTGATCTAAAACTCCAGAAACATTTTTGCCTACGTATATTTTCTCCAAACTACTACAATTTCCAAAAGCCATCTGTCCGACGTAAACGACGTTTTCCGGGAGTACAGCCTCTTTCAAACCGCTACACCCATAAAAAGCACATGCACCAAGTTCTTCCAAACCAGCTGGAAACTCAACATTTTTGATCTCTGAATGGTCTGCAAACACACCAAAAGATATAGACTTAACATTTTCCGGGATTAAAACCGTCTCAGCTACTCCTTCGTATGATAACAGCACACCATCATCATTAATCTCAAAACAAGGGGCAGCAAGCACCTCTTCGCTGGAGCTAAAATCATCACCACAAGCGGCTACACCCGCAAAGAAACCAAAAACCACGGCAAGAGAAATCACAAAAAATCTGCACACATTTTTTCCAATTTTAAACACCAAAAAAACCTCCGTCCATTTTCATTATAAAATTTTGTTTGAAATAACTACCTCCACTTGCATCCTAGCACATAATTTTAATACAAGTCAACAGTCAGTTTCAAAGCTACCGCCCAGTCTTGAAACCATCCTTAAGCCCAACGCTCCGATTAAAAACCAAATTATCGTCAGAACTGTTCTTATCCAAACAAAAGTACCCTTTTCGCATAAACTGATATGATTCTCCAAGCTGTGCATTTTTTAGGCAATTTTCCAGCTTACAATTTTTGATCACCTTAAGTGACTCCTTATTAAGCACGGACATAAAATCATCTTCAGATTCTGGATTCGGAACCAAAAACAAGTTATCGTATAGATTCACTTGAGCATTGACGGCAGTGTTGAAGTCAACCCAGTGAATCGTGCTTTTAATTTTCCGTCCATTCGCAGGATTTCCACCTTTTGAGTCAGGATCATACTCTGCGTAAACTTCAATAATT
>CAZDOV010000018.1:0-9358 GCA_964507135.1 uncultured Eubacteriales bacterium
CAGCATTTTCGTCGCCGTTGTGGTTGATTACATATTTTAGGTACTCGAATTCGTTTGTCAGATTGTTTGTTGCTTCGGTGAGCGTATCTTTGCTGATAGTTTTCTCTAGGGAGGTGGTTGACAAGCTTGTTAGTAATTCAGCTTGTAAATATGTTTGGCTACGAATGCCTGTACGAATGCTTTTTTTGCAGCATAATTTAATGTTTTCAAAAACAGTTAATAATACGTCTAGCTCTGACGATTTCAGTTGAACACCAGTGGCGTCGGATATCTTTTTACCAATTTCGGTTGTTTTATCGGTAATTTCTTTTAGTGTCGTGCCAAATTCTGTTGAGTTTTCTTTGTCGATAATACCGGCGACAGTAAAGTTTACACCTTTGAGAATGTTTGTGGCCTCTTTGGCAATATCAGCATATTTTTTTTCGATTAACTCAGTAAGTTTGTCAAGATTAAGAACTTTTAAAATTTTCCGTACAGCGAGTAGGTCTAAATTTTCTGTTTGGAGCAGTTTGATGTATTTTATGAAAGTTGCAGCATTGTTTTTTTTGCATAGGTGGACATAAATTTCAATTATCTTGACAAGGATAGCTGCTAATTGATTAGCGCTAGTTAACGTAAAGTTTTTTTTTCGTATATTTTCATGCGCGGTTACTAAGTCGCCTTCCTCAATTATTTTTTTAGTTTTTAGGTGTAAATGTTTTGTTTTTTTAGTTAGCGCGGTATCGACAGCTTCGACGGCCGTTTCGAATGGTATAGACGTTGGCATAAAATCAGTCCTTTCAAAAATTAAAAATACAAACCGATTCTTCTCGATTTGTATCAATTATATATATATATATATATTGTCAAGTGTTTTTTAGAAAAAATACAAAAAATTACTGAAATTTATTTTTGAGCGCAAAGTTCCCGCGCCCAGAACGAGCAAAACGCTTGCAAATTTCAAGTGTTTCGTGGTCTGCACCGTTATTGACGAAAATTATCTTTATACTCCTGCTTTTTTGAATCCAGCTGTATTTTACCATGATTTTCCGGACTATGAATTCTAAGTTCTCACAGTGGCCGTAAACAGGGATTTCTATCTCTTTTGTTGGTACTTTTCGGTTTTCAAAAAATAATTTTATAATCACGTGTTCTGTTATGTTCACAATCCCGAAAATTATGAAAAAAGCGGAAAAAATTAAGCAAAGTATATTCATGACTGCGCTCACCCCATGAATTATACTATGCTTTTCATTTGTTTGGGTTAATGATCTAGGTTTTGAATCAGGTTTTTTCGGTTTCATCTGGTTTTTCGGGCTCGACTATTTCTTCGCGGAACAGCAAAGAAATGCACCATACTGCTGCTACCCCCACGAGCGTGTATATAATTCGGCTGATTATGGAGTCCTGACCTCCGAAAACCCACGCTACGATGTCAAACTGGAAAATTCCAATTGCGCCCCAGTTAAGCCCGCCTATTATTGCAAGGATAAGAGCTACGTTGTTTATTATTGACACAAAATTTCCTCCTCTCGCTTAGAATTTTTGTTTAAAGGAATCTGTTTTTTTATTATAATTTTTATTTTGAAAAAAAGCTATACAAATTTTTATCTACATTGTTTATATTCCCGCTTTTGTACAAAATTATTCAGCGGTTGAAGATTCAAGTTAAATTTGATAAAATTAACAATTGGTGGAGGTATAATTTTATTTTGGAGGAAGTTTTAAATTGCAAAAATTCACCGTCAACGATACTTACGAAATCGCCCAATTTGAATACTGCATGAAAATGAAAAAAATTTTAAGCAGTATTTATAAATCGCGCACGCCAAAAGCTTTTGTGATGACGTACGGATGCCAACAAAACGTGTCTGACAGCGAAAAATATAAGGGGATGCTTTTAGACATGGGTTTCGAGCTTGTCGACGATAAGAAGTTTGCGGATGTTGTTATGTTCAACACTTGCGCGATTCGTGAAAATGCCGAAAACAGAGCATTTGGGAATTTAGGGTGGATCAAAAGTCTGAAAAAATCGAATCCGAATCTTTTTGTTGCGCTTTGCGGATGCATGACAGAGCAAGAAAGTGCGATCACAAAGATAAAAACAATTCATCCTTTTGTCGACCTTGTTTTTGGGACGCATTCAATTCATAAGTTCCCACAAATATTTCATGAGGCTTTTGCCAAGCGTCACGAAAAAAGAAGAAAAACTTTGTATGTGACCGAAAAACAAGATATAGTGCCAGAGAACCTGCCAATTCACCGCGATAGCCGTCTAAAAGCTTTTGTATCGATTATGTATGGGTGTAACAATTTTTGTTCTTACTGTATTGTCCCTTATGTTAGGGGGAGAGAGCGTAGCAGAAGTCCGGAAAGGATTATATCTGAATTCAAAAGTTTGATTGACAGGGGGTACAAAGACATAACATTGCTCGGTCAAAACGTGAATTCATATGGCCAAGGGCTTGAAAGTAATATAGATTTTCCAAGCCTTTTGAGAGAGCTTGATAGCTTTGATGGAGAGTATAAAATCAGGTTTATGACATCTCATCCAAAGGATGCAACAAAAGAGCTTTTTGACGTAATCGCAAACAGTCGTCATATAGCTCACCATATTCATCTTCCGGTTCAATGTGGGAGCGATAGAATTTTAGGGCTGATGAATCGAAAATATACCGTTAGCGATTATCTCGAAAAAGTTTCATATGCAAAATCAAAAATTCCAGATCTTATTCTTACGAGCGACATAATTGTGGGATTCCCCGGTGAAACTTACGATGATTTTCGTTTGACTGTTGAGCTTCTTAAAAAGGTTCGATTTTCGTCTGTTTTCACCTTTATTTATTCCCCAAGAGTCGGTACTCCCGCGGCGAAGCTCCCTGATTTGATCTCAAAAGAGGAAAAAACGAAGTGGCTTTTGGAACTTTTAGATGAGCAGAAAGGAATTTCTAAAAGTGTTTCGGAAAGCATGATTGGTAAGAAAGTGAGGGCTTTGGCTGAAAGTTTCGGCGAAACTTCAGATGAAAGCTTTGCTGAAGTGAGTGACGGCAAAACTTGCACGATGCTTTGCAGAACGGATGGTGACATGATTGTTACAGTTATGCTAGAGGGGAGGATTGGTATTCCCGAGGATTTGATCGGCAAGTTTGTTGACGTAGAAATCACCGGATGCAAAAACGAATCCTTAACAGGAAAATTATTGAATAGTTAAAAAATTTAGATTACAAAAAACCAGCAAGGAGAAACCAAATATGGATGTTTTAACTTTAGCCCGCGAAATCGGTGCAGCAATTCAAATCAGCGATGAGTATATAACCTACCGTATGCACGAACAAGCAGTCGAGTGCGACGGCGAACTTCAGAAGGTAATTGAAAAATTTAACTTAAAAAAAGCTGAAATCGGAGCTGAAATTTCAAAAACGGATTCTGATAAAGAAAAACTCGATAAACTGAACACTGAAATTGGTGAACTGTATAAAACGATTATGGATAACGAGAATATGAAAAAATTCAACGTTTCAAAACAAGAGTTTGACAGCATTTTAAACAAAATAAGTCATATTATAACCGAATCTGCAAGAGGTGCGGATCCGTATAAAATTGAAGCTGACGATTTGACGGGCTGCGTCGGGAGCTGCGAAACTTGCGGGGGGTGCCACTAAATACGGATTATTTATCGATTAATTTTTGGAACGAGGTAAACTGAAGTGACAGACATTTCCCCAATGATGCGGCAATATTTAGAAATCAAAGATAAACATAAAGACAGCATACTGTTTTTTCGTCTTGGAGATTTTTACGAGATGTTTTTCGACGATGCAAAGCTTGTTTCGTCAGAGTTGGATTTAACTTTGACTGGAAAGGATTACGGAAAAGAAGAACGCGCTCCGATGTGCGGGATACCATATAACAGTTGTGAAGCGTATATTGCAAGGCTTATCAAAAAAGGCTACAAAATCGCGATGTGTGATCAGATTGAAGCCTCATCGCAATCCAAAGGCCTCGTAAAGCGCGAAGTTGTGAGAGTTATAACTCCCGGCACGGTTATTGAAGACAGCATGCTGGATGAATCAAGAAACAATTACATCTGTTCCATTAATATTTCAGAAGTAGAACATTCTGTTGGGCTCGCGTTTTGTGATATTTCTACTGGTGAAATTAAGGTTACGGAAATACTTGGCAGTTTTGAGGAGGCTGAGATTGGTGTAAAAAATGATCTAGGAAAATTCGTCCCCAAGGAGATTTTGCTCAGCGGTCGCGTTGACTTTTTTGAAAAAATACAAGATTTTGTCAAAGAAAAAATCGGATGCAGATGCGAAATGATGAGACGTGAGGTTTCTGCAGATGAGTCAAAAAAAATGATTTTTGAGCACTTTGGCCATGAAGAATTAACAAAATTAAGTCAAGGCGGCAACCATACAGTTATGAAGTCCGTTGGTAACTTGTTTGACTATTTGGGAGTTACTCAAAAAAGTGGGCTCGAAAGAATAAACAAAGTTGAGTTTTACAATCGTTCAGAGTACATGAACCTCGATATTAACGCAATTAGAAATCTTGAAATACTCGAAACGATGCGGACTAAGTCCAAAAAAGGCTCGCTGCTTTGGGTATTGGATAAAACAAAAACGGCAATGGGCAAACGTATGCTCAGAAATTGGGTTGAGAGGCCGCTGCTTGATGTTCAAAAAATAAAGCAGCGACAAAATGCAATTGAAGAACTGGTTAATAACACTATTTTGCGCGAAGAGCTGGCGGACAATCTTCAAGGCGTTCATGATTTGGAAAGGCTCATGACGCGTATCACTTATGGCAGTGCCGGAGCAAGAGATGTCAAGTCATTGGCGAACGCTATTTCAAAATTTCCGGCGATCAAATCAAATCTTTGCAAGGCAAAATCAGAACTTTTGAGATTTCTTTGCGATGATTTCAGTTTGCTTGAGGATATTTTTGAGCTCATCGATAAAGCTATAGTTGACGAGCCTCCGATTCTCATTAGAGAAGGCGGAATAATAAAAGATGGCTACAGCAAAGAGGTTGATTCATTACGAAAAGATATGAACGGTGGGAAAACTACAGTTGCAGAGATCGAAGCCAAAGAACGTCAGAAAACTGGAATTCCAAAGCTCAAAATAGGGTACAACAAAGTGTTTGGCTATTACATCGAACTTTCGAATGCGCATAAAAGCAAAGCGCCTGACGATTATATTCGCAAACAAACTCTTGCAAATTGCGAAAGGTACATAACCCAGGAGCTCAAGGAGCTTGAGTCGAGAATTATTTACGCTCGCGATAAAATTAACGAAACTGAATATGAAATTTTCGAGTCAGTTAGAACGCAGATTTCCGAAAGACTTCCGGAAATTATAAAGTCAGCAAATGTAATAGCAAAAATCGATACGCTTGTTTCTTTGGCAGAAATAGCTTCTTCTGGGAATTATGTCAAGCCTAGAATTGATTTTGAAGGAGAAATAATCATTAAAGATGGGCGTCATCCAGTAGTTGAAGCACTTGCGGAAGGTTCGCCGTTTGTGCCGAACGATACACATCTTGATAATGGTCAAAATACAGTTGCTATCATAACTGGTCCGAACATGGCCGGAAAGTCGACATATATGCGTCAAACTGCTCTGATAACTTTAATGGCCCAAATAGGGAGCTTTGTTCCGGCGTCAGAAGCAAAAATAGGAATAGTCGACAGTATTTTCACAAGAATCGGGGCATCTGACGATCTCGCCTCAGGGCAATCGACGTTTATGGTCGAAATGAATGAAGTTTCGGATATTTTAAAAAACGCGACCAAACAAAGCCTTATTATACTCGACGAAATCGGAAGAGGTACTTCTACGTTTGATGGGATGAGTATTGCAAAATCGGTTTTGGAGTATGTTGCGAATAAAAACATACTTGGTGCAAAAACTTTGTTTGCAACACATTATCACGAACTAACTTGCATGGCGAAAGAGCTTGAAAATGTGAAAAATTATAATATAGCCGTGAAAAAAACCGGAGATAATATTACGTTTTTGCGGCGTATCGTTAGTGGCGCTGCTGACGAAAGTTATGGCATTGAAGTGGCTAAACTCGCAGGGCTCCCTGAACCTGTGATTTCTCGCGCAAAAGAAATTTTAAATGAACTTGAATCCGGGACGGTTAGCGCAGTAACTGCCGAGAAGACATATCCGGAATTTGAACAAATTAGAATTCCTTTGGAACAATCGAGCTATAATGCAGCAAATGAAACAATTATCGAAAAGCTCAAATCAATCGACTTAAATGTTATGACGCCAATGGAGGCAATGAACGTTCTTTATGAGTTTGCAGAGCTTGTTAGAACGTAGTGGTGAAACAAGGTGTAACGGAGAACAGATGATGAAAAAAATAAATATTTTAGATAATCACTTTGCACAGCTTATTGCGGCAGGAGAAGTTGTTGAAAGGCCCGCGTCAGCTTTCAAAGAAATGATAGAAAATTCAATTGACGCCGGTGCAAATCGTATTACTGCTGAAATAAGTCACGGCGGGATTAAGCTCATGAGAATCACCGACAACGGCAGCGGGATTTACAGAGATGACGTTAAAAACGCTTTTTTAAGGCACGCTACGAGTAAAATAAAGCAGGAATCTGATCTTGAAAGAATCGGTTCATTGGGATTTCGCGGTGAAGCTCTGGCTTCGATTTGCGCTATTTCGGAGGTCGAAGTTATAACTAAAACCGTAGACGAAACTATCGGTACAAAATTTTGGATAAGTCCCGGCAAAAAAACTTTATTGGAAGATATTGGTACGCCGGTAGGTACTGTTATGACCGTTAAAAATTTATTTTTTAATGTGCCGGCTAGGATGAAATTTCTCAAGAAAGACTCTTCCGAAGCCAATTTATGCGCCGGAGTGGTTGATAAATTAGCGCTATCTCATCCTGAAATTTCATTTAGATTTGTTCGTGACGGGAAAGAAGCTATGCGTACTGCCGGTGACGGTGAAACCGCTTCTGCTATTTATGGCGTTTATGGCAAAGAGTTTTTTAGTGGATTGTTGCCAATTGATTACGAATATGAAGGTGTTAAAGTTCGGGGGTATGCCAGCAGGCCGTCTTTTTCAAAATCCGTCAGAAGTATGCAAAACTTTTTTGTTAATGGCAGGTATATTAAAAGCAGATTAATCTCTGGCGCCCTGGAAGAAGCTTACAAAAATTCAATTATGGCGGGCAAATTCCCATGTTGTGTGATTTACCTCACTGTTCCTTTTGGGTCTGTTGATGTCAATGTTCATCCCGCGAAAACCGAAATTAAATTTTCGAGCGAAAAAACGATTTTCGAAGCCGTGTATTATAGCGTTAAAACCGCTTTGATGAATTCCGATAGTAAGAAGATTTTTTTGAGCCACGAAAGTCCTTTGAGTGCAGTTTTCGCGAGTGATATTAATAAAATCCCGACTCAAATTACAAAAAACAAATTTATTAATAATGCTTCTATAACCACTACCTCAAAACCGTTTGAAAGCGTTTTTTTGAATAGTTGTGTGGCCTCTGAAAAAAATAAAATTAGGTTCGAACGGAATACGTTTGAAGAAAATAAACATGAAACAGTTGGATTTGGGGAAATTGCACATGAAAAAAAATTACTAGCCGGAGATAAAATCGAAAGTAAATCCGATTGTAAAAATGAATGTGAAAATAAAATTGAAATTAAGCCAGAAGAAAGCTCAGAAGAAAGTATAGAAGAAAGCATAGATGGCACAGTCGGTAGCATCCAAATTAGCGAAGTGGATTTAAATAGTGGCTCGGTAGAGCCTAAATCTTCCAGCGAAAATCAAAGCCAGAATGCAAAATTTGAGTTTTCAAAAACTGATTCGTTAAGCTCACAGACAAAAATATGTAGCGAAGCAGTTCAAATTGATTTTGAACATGAAACTGAGGATTTCAGGATAATAGGTGAAGTTTTTGACTGCTATATTATTCTTGAAAAGGGCAATGACGTGATTTTAATAGACAAACACGCTGCGCACGAAAGAATAATTTTTGAAAAATTGCGGAAAAATGGAGGCTCGCTTGGTTCCCAGAACCTTTTGATGCCCGTGGTCGTGAATCTTGAAAAAGACGAATATGATGCCATTATTGAAAATCTAAAGACTCTTGAAAAATCAGGATTTAATATTGAAGATTTTGGTAGAGGCAGCGTCGTTGTTAGGGGTATTCCGATGTATTTGGATATTCAGGAAACGCAAAGTTCAATCACTGAAATAGCGCAGTATTTGATGAGTCATAAAAAAAGTTTAGATACAAAAAAACTTGAGTGGCTTTATGATAATATATCGTGCCGTAGCGCTATTAAGGCAGGAAATAAGACTAGTACTGAAGAAATTATCGCACTTGTGAAACAGCTTTCAGGAAATCCGGATATTCAGCATTGCCCACACGGTAGGCCGGTTTTTGTTGCACTTGATAAAAGATTTTTTGAAAAGCAATTTGGCAGGACATAATGTTAACGTTTATGAGGAAATTTTAAATTCAAAAACGAGATAAAATTAGAAAACAATCGAAAAACGCCGAAAAACAGACCTGATTCGAATCAAAATGAAATTTTCCTTGACAAAAAATAAACTTCAATGTTAAGATATGAAAGTTGAGTTTATCAAAAATATATAGGAGGAATAAAGTAATGTCTACATACATGCCAAAAAAAGACTCAGTAACGCGCAAATGGTATGTTCTTGACGCTGCCGGTAAGCCTTTGGGACGCACTGCAGTTCAGGTAGCAAACTTGCTTCGCGGGAAAAATAAGCCTACGTTTGCTCCGCATGTGGATTGTGGCGATCACGTGATTGTTATTAACTGTGAAAAGGCTGTTCTTACCGGGAACAAGCTTACTCAAAAATATCACTATCATCACACGGGCTACATCGGTCATTTGAAAAAAATCAGGTATGACGCCCTGATGAAGTCACGTCCAGAAAAGGCTATGGAGCTTGCAGTTAGAGGCATGCTGCAGAAAAATTCTCTCGGTCGCAGTCAGATTGTTAGACTTCGCGCCGTGGTAGGTTCTGAACATAAGCATGAAGCTCAAAAACCTGAGATTTGGACTGGTTTGGAGGGAAGTAAATGATATACGATAAGGCAGAATTTTTTTATGGCACGGGACGTCGCAAAAGCTCTGTTGCAAGAGTTAGATTGTACAAAGGTGCTGGGAAAATCACAATAAATAATCGCGACATCGATGATTATTTTGGATTAGAAACGCTAAAGGTTGTAGTTCGCCAACCTCTTGTGCTTACTGAAACTGCTGGTCAATTTGATGTGGTTTGTACTGTTGAAGGTGGCGGGGTGTCGGGTCAAGCTGGTGCTATACGCCATGGCGTTACGCGAGCTCTTTTGGCTTTCGAT
>CAZDOV010000019.1:0-8723 GCA_964507135.1 uncultured Eubacteriales bacterium
AAACTATGAGCCGTAGCCACAACTTGACTTTTCGACAATTATATGGCATAACTGAAAACAATAAAAAAGTAGTTGGAGATGTAGTTTTAGTGTCAAAAACTCTTAAAATTTTTTTCTTGTCGTTTTTTGTCTTGCTATCAATAATGGTATTTAGTGGTGTAAATTATGTTTGCGCTAGCTCAACGTCTGGTGCAATTCTTTCGGATTTAAAAGAAGGAGATAATTACCATAATGACGATGATTTTAAAGAAGAAGAAAATTCATCAGATGCCGTGGGCGAGGAACTCATTAATATTGAGCGTGCTACAAGCCTTTTGTGCCAGTATGGATATTTTAATTTTTTAAGAAAAAGCCCTGTTATTATGTATGCTGAAGATTTTCGTGAAGTGGTGAGGGCATTTGAATGTCGAAATTCATCGACTGACGAGAGGCTCGATGGTGGACGCATTGTTTTTTTTGGAGCAAAATGTTCTGATCTCAATTCTGAAATGGGGAAAATCAAGTGCTCGTACTACCGGGAAAGTCTGTTTGAAAATGGATGTAACTTGCCTGCAATTGAGGGGATTTTTCAAGAAAATTTCGATCATGATCATTTGGATGACGGACTATGTTGTGTAATGAATCCAAGAAGGTTCATTGATTGTGCGTTTGCCGGAAGCAGAGCGCCGAAATGTGCATTCATTGGTTTTTGTTTTCACTGCGAGCGCTATTTAAAATGTATTTGGGACGGAGCTTGTATTATGCGAAGCGATAGCCAGCACAACCCAAACCAAGATTTGATACTGTGTGCCGAATCTCTTTTGTTAAGCGGTAAATTGGGTTCAGAGTGTATCGGTAATTTTAAAGATATTTCAAGATACGGTTTGGATTATGAAAAATATACCGGCGCACGGTGTGCTTCATTCATGGGATGGCTAGGGAATTGCCTTGGCGAAACATTTGCAGGAATAAGAAGATTCGAAAGCGAAGCGTATATTGATGAGTTGCGCTGTTGGGATTATGCTGCAAAATGGAGCGATTTTTCGTTCAAACCAATTTGTTTGAAAACGCCATCCTAATATTTGGGGATTTTTACCTGCTTTGCGCTTTTTGTGAGGACGTGCCCTGGCTTGAACTTTAGGCTATTCTATACTATACTAAGATCCAAGATCTGGCGTTTGATGCAGGAGGAATTAAATTTGGAGAAAGTACATAAATTAATTTCAGAAGCGCTGAAAGCTCGCAAAAAAGCATATGTTCCATATTCTGGGTTTAGTGTAGGCGCTGCTATTTTGACCCATAGTGGCGAGATTTACAGTGGATTTAACATTGAAAATGCGGCGTATCCAGTTTGTAATTGCGCAGAGCGTACGGCGCTTTTTAGAGCAATTTTTGATGGCCATAGAAAATTTTCTGCGATTGCAGTTGTTGGAGGTAACTCACGCGAACGCGAAGATAGCCTTAATTCGTATTGTCCGCCGTGCGGTATGTGCCGTCAGGCCCTTCGAGAATTTTGTGTTCCGGATGAATTTGAGATAATTCTCGCAAAGAATATAAATGATTTTAAAACATTCACGCTTGAAGATTTATTGCCGCAAAGTTTTGGTCCGAACAATTTATAAATTGTAAGTTTTAGGGGTGATTTTGATGGATTTAAATTTAAAATGCAGAGAAATACGAAAAAATATATTGACTCAAATCGGGACGCTTGGGGTCGGGCACATTGGTGGGTCGCTTTCAATCGTTGAATTGCTTGTCGTCCTTTATTATTTGCATATGAACATTGACCCTCAAGACCCTCAAAAAAGCGGTAGAGATAGGCTTGTGGTTTCAAAAGGGCATAGCGGCCCGGCAGTTTATGCCGTTCTTGCTGATCTCGGGTATTTCCCAAAAGAATGGCTTTTGACTTTGAACGGCCCTGGAACGAATTTGCCGAGCCATTGCGATATGAATCGTACTCCTGGTATTGATATGACTACGGGATCACTCGGGCAGGGATTTTCTTGTGCGGTTGGAATTGCGCTGGCTTCTAAAATAAAAAAAGATGGTGCTAAAATTTATACTATATTAGGCGATGGGGAAAGCCAGGAAGGGCAAATATGGGAAAGCGCTATGTTCGCGGCGCACAAAAAGCTCGGAAATTTGATAGCATTTACCGATTACAACAAACTTCAGCTTGATGGAAAAGTTGACGATATTTGCACAGTGGACCCCCTTGAGGCTAAATGGAGGGCATTTGGCTGGGATGTTATTGAAGTGAATAACGGAAATGATTGCGAAGAAATAAACAAAGCGGTTTGTTCGGCAAAAGATTTCGAAAATCCTACGATGATTATCTTAAATACCACTAAAGGCTTTGGCATAAAATTCGCGGAATCAGCAGCTGAATCGAATCACAGTATGACGATAACCGACGAAATGTTTGCTGAAGGGATGAAAGAACTCGGAGGTGACAGATAAATATGGAAATGCGAAAAGTATTGGCTGGTGAGCTCGCAAAAGCAATGCGCGAAAATGAAAATATAGTACTTTTGAACGCTGATTTGGCTAAGCCCAATGGGTTTGGAGGCTTTTCTGAAGAATTCCCTGAAAGAGCGATAAACGTTGGTATAGCTGAGCAAAATATGGCGTGCATTGCTGCGGGAATGAGCAGTTATGGATTTGTTCCGTTCATTTGTACCTTCGCCCCATTTGCAACCCGGAGGATATGTGACCAAATTGCAATATCAGTTTGCTATGCTAAACAAAATGTGAAAATAATCGGCACGGATCCTGGGATTAGCGCAGAGTATAACGGCGGAACTCATATGGGGATTGAAGATATTGGGGTCTTGCGGAGTATACCGAGTATGGTGATTTTTGAACCGGCCGATAATTCCCAGCTCAAGGGTTTGTTCCCTCAAATTTTAAATTACCGCGGACCTGTTTATATCAGAGCGGTTCGAAAGTCTACTCCTGACGTTTTTGAAGAAGGGGAAACTTTTGACTTGTTCAAAGCAAAAAAAATTCGAGATGGCAGTGATGTGAGTATTTTTTGTTCGGGAATGATGGTAAATGAAGCAATTGAAGCTGGTAAGATGCTTGAAAAAGTGGGAATTGGCGCAGATATCATAAATGTTCACACAATTAAACCTATTGATGAAGAAAGTATAGCCTCTTCTGTGAGAAAGACCGGAGCAGCAGTTACAGCTGAAAATCATAACGTGATAGGTGGTCTTCGTTCTGCCGTTGCAGAGGTTTTGTGCGCGAAATTTCCGGTACCGCTACGCTGTGTTGGAATTCGTGACACTTTTGGTCAAGTAGGGAAGTTGCCATACCTCAAAAAAGTTTATAAAATGACAGCTGAAGATATTGTTGAAGCAGCTATTGATGCGATCAAAGCGAAAAATAATTGAGATGTTTTTGCGTAGATAGGAAGTAACGTTTCCATAGCGTATTGGGAGGGAATCTATTGAATAATGTTTGTTGCGTAATTTTAGCGGCCGGGGAAGGTAAGAGAATGAAATCAAATGACCCCAAAGTTCTTTCTTCTGTGCTTTTTGAACCCATGGTAGGGTGGGTTATTAACTCAGTTGTGACCTGTGGGATACGCGACGTTTGTGTCGTGACAGGTTATAAGCACGAGAAGGTTGAAGAGTATATTGACTCTTTGGAGCATAATTTGCAAAGTATTGTGCAAGATGAACGCAAAGGTACGGCTCATGCGGTTATGACTGCTGCGGAATTCCTAAAAAAGCACGCTGTTGGAGATGTTTTGGTTTTGGGCGGCGATGCACCGTTTATTGATAAGGCCACCATAACTAAGGCTTATAAAATTCATAAAAATTCCGGAAATTCAGCAACGATTATATCTGCGCGTATTGATAATCCCACCGGTTATGGGAGAATTATTCGAAATAGAGAAGATTATGGCGTTGAAGCGATCGTCGAGGAAAGAGACGCCAGTTTTAACGAACGTTCTATTAGAGAGATTAATTCCGGTGCGTATTGGTTTAATGTTGAGGATTTAATGGAATTCTTGGGTAAAATCACAGACGACACAGCGCAAAACGAATATTACCTTACGTCGATCATTAAGTTGCTGATAGAAAGTGGT
The DNA here is from genome assembly GCA_964507135.1 of uncultured Eubacteriales bacterium. Classification (GTDB taxonomy): domain Bacteria; phylum Bacillota; class Clostridia; order Oscillospirales; family Acutalibacteraceae; genus UMGS1491. The sequence continues at coordinate 4,076 of CAZDOV010000019.1, forward strand.
CACCGTGTCGATGCTTTTGAAACGCCGTCATCTGACGTGGCGCTTGGCGCTAATGACACACGCCAGCTGCAAACTCTGAATGAAATTGCCAGAAATAAGGTTTTAGATGGTCTAATGGAAAATGGCGTGAAAATCCCTTGCCGCGATGGAATTATAGTCGGAAAGTGGGTTCAGATCGGTTCAGGGACTACGATCCTTCCGGGGACGATTTTAAGCGGGAATACGATAATAGGGGAAGATTGTATTATAGGCCCCAATAGTCAAATTATAGATTCCAGAATAGGCAGCGGCGCGGTTGTGAATCAGAGTTACTGCAAAAATGCCGATGTTCCTGCGGATCAAAAAATTGGGCCGTTTGCTTCGATTATAAATATAGATGACTTGCCTTGAAGTGGGTCCGCTGCTTTGTTATTTAAAATTAAAGATATTTAAAAGTAAGGATATTGAAAGGAATTTTGATAATTATGGCGAATCAGGGTCGAGATTTAAAAATTTTTACTGCAAATGCGAATCGAGAGTTGGCTAAAAATATAGCTGATTCATTGGGGTGCGATCTTTCTTTAGCGGATGTAAAGAGATTTAGCGATGGTGAAATTATGATTTCTATTCACGAATCAGTTCGTGGCGCAGATTGTTTTATTATTCAGCCGACTTGTGCGCCTGTGAATGAAAATCTGATGGAACTTTTGATTATGATTGACGCCGTTAAGAGAGCGTCGGCCGCGAGGATTACCGCAGTTATACCGTATTTTGGCTATGCTCGTCAGGATAGAAAAGCAAAGCCCAGGGATCCTATTTCAGCGAAGCTTGTGTCGAATTTGCTCACTACTGCCGGCGCGGACAGAATTCTCTCGCTTGAACTCCACACAATTCAAATTCAGGGTTTTTTTGACATACCTGTTGACCACATTGAAGCTTCAGCTATGTTTGCGTCGCACATAAAAAGTCTAGACTCTTTTAATCCTGAAGATTTTATGGTCCTTGCTCCTGATTTTGGCTCTGTTACTCGTGCGCGCCAGTTTGCCATGAAACTTGGCTGTTCGGTTGCAATTATTGATAAGCGCCGCCCAAAACCGAATGTAAGCGAGGTCATGAATATAATTGGCGATGTGAGAGGTAAAAAAATAATTTTGGTCGATGATATAGTCGATACCGCCGGAACGATTTGCAACGCTGCAAACGCAGCTGTGGAAATGGGTGGTGCCAAAGAAGTTTATGCTTTTGTAGCTCACCCTGTGCTTTCTGGGAATGCCATCGAAAGAATTAAAAACAGCGCAATTAAAAAAATGACGTTTTTCAATACTATAAATATTCCTTCTGAAAAAATGCTCGACAAATTCCAAATTTTAAATGTTGCACCTGTGGTATCTGAAGCGATCAAAAGGATCAATAGCGATCGCCCGATATCGACCATGATTTTGGAATAGATATGAGAGCGGTGGGTTTAATGAATAGTCACGATTATATAGTGGTAGGACTTGGTAATCCGGGAAAAGAGTACGAAAACACTCGCCATAATTCAGGGTTTAGAGCTGTTGATTTTATGTCAAAAAAGTTTGGCGTGAATTTTGATAAATCAAAATTCAAATCGCTTGTTGGTCAAGGTACCGTTTGCTCCAAAACAGTTTTATTTTTGAAGCCGCAGACATATATGAATCTTAGTGGCCAGGCTGTTATAGAGGCGATGAATTTTTATAAAGTACCCTCTGAGAGGATAATTCTCATTTTTGACGATATTTCGCTTCCGGTAGGGAAAATAAGAATACGAAAATCAGGTTCACATGGGGGGCAAAATGGCGTTAAAAATATAATTTCTCTTAGCGGTACAGATAATTTCCCTCGTATAAAAATAGGAGTTGGCGAGAAACCCAATCCGCATTGGGATTTATCTGATTGGGTGCTTTCTAAATTTAGCAAAGATGAAGCTTGCGCAGTTGACGAGTGTTTAAATTCTGTTTGCAAGGCTGTAGAGATGATCGTAGACGGAAAAATCGATTATGCAATGAATGAATTTAACTGAGCGAAACACTTATTTTTTAAAATTTAATTAAATTGTGAAAAAGAGGCGAAAAATAAATATTATATCAATGAAAAAAAGATTAGATGTGTTAGTGTTTGAAAAAGGTTTAGCGGAAAGTCGCGAAAAAGCTAAAGTACTCATTATGGAGGGTTTGGTTTATGTCGACAATCAAAAATCCGATAAGCCGGGGATGAATTATAGTGAGGATTGCAATATTGAAGTGCGTGACAACAGACCAAGGTACGTGAGCCGAGGTGGGCTTAAACTCGAAAAAGCGATTAGGTGTTTTGATATAAATTTGAGCGGTTTGAATGCTATGGATGTTGGAGCATCCACTGGAGGATTCACCGATTGCATGCTCCAAAATGGTTGCGAAAAAGTTTATGCAATCGACGTCGGTTATGGCCAACTCGATTGGAAGTTAAGAAATAATCCAAAAGTTGTGAATTTAGAAAGAACGAATGCCAGATATCTTGATAAATCTTTAATTGACGATAAAGTTGACTTTTTTTCAGTGGATGTTTCTTTTATTTCGCTGTGTTTGGTTTTGCCTGTTATTAGAGAAGTGATAGCACCTAACGCGCTTGGGGTATGTCTTGTGAAACCTCAATTTGAAGCCGGCCGCGAAAAAGTTGGCAAAAAAGGCGTCGTGCGTGAAAAAAGTGTTCATATTGAAGTCTTAGAAAAAATTTGTGATTTTTGCATCCAAAATGGTTTTTTGGTTTTGGGTTTAGATTATTCACCTATTAAAGGCCCTGAAGGGAATATCGAATATCTTCTGTTTGTGAAAAAGTCTGACGATATTCACGCAAGCGAATTTATGGGTGTTGGAAGCGCAGATGTTGAAAATGCAATTAAAAATACGGTTGAAAGCTCTCACGAAAATTTATAACAAAAATAAATTAAGATGGTGATACATAGTGAATGTACCGATTGAAGTTTCAGCAAGGCACGTGCATCTTTCGCAAAATGTGGCGGAGGTGTTGTTTGGCAAAAATCATAAATTTAATATTAGAAAAAATTTATCTCAGCCTGGGCAATATGCGTGCGAAGAAAGAGTTGACATAATTGGCCCTCGTAGTTCTTTAAATTCAGCATCGGTTTTGGGCCCATTTCGCCGCGAAACTCAAGTTGAAATTTCATTAACTGATGCTAGAAAAATAGGATTGAAGCCTCCTGTGCGTGAATCGGGGGATTTACGCGGGACTCCTGGGTGCATTTTGCGAGGCCCTAATGGTGAAATCAGTCTTGAAAGTGGCGTTATAATTGCAAAAAGACACATTCACATGCATACTGATGACGCTATGAAAATCGGAGCAAAAAATGGGCAGATTTGCGAGGTGAGAGCCAAAAGCGAGGGACGCTCTATTACTTTTGGCGATGTTGCGATAAGAGTGAGCGATAAGTTTGCACTTGCAATGCACATCGATACGGATGAATCAGGCGCAATGAACTGGTCGCTGGGTGCTACAGGGGTAGTAGTTTTGTAGTAAATTAAGATAGTAAAAGCAGTGAGTTTAGTGAATTACTGGTCAAGTGAATGAAATTTAACTAAGCTCGCGTTTTTTTATTGATTATTACAATAAATTGTAGTAATATCTAAAGTATGCTAAGATTCCAGTGGTTCTGGTGTTGAGTTTTGTTAGTACATATCTAAGAGGAGATAACATTGGAGTTTAATCATAAAACAGTTTTGCTCAATGAGACCATCGAGCAACTTAATATAGACCCCGATGGCGTCTATGTTGATGGTACAGCAGGCGGCGGGGGACTCTCGATTGAGATCGCTTCTCGGCTTTCCGATAAAGGAAGGTTGATATGCATAGACCGAGATCCTGACGCGGTTTCTATATGTAGAGAGCGGTTATCTGGTTTCAGCAACGTACTGGTGGTTCAGGATAATTTTGCAAATATTAGCTCGATTGTACATAATTTTGGATTTTCTTCAGTAAGCGGTGTGGCTTTGGACCTTGGCGTTTCGTCTTATCAGCTTGATGAGGCGGAAAGAGGTTTTTCTTACAATAAAGGTGCACGTTTGGATATGCGGATGAGCAAATCTGGTCAATCTGCCTATGATGTGGTTAACTTTCTTACATATAAGGAACTGAAAAACATTATTAGTAAGTATGGCGAAGAGCGCTTTGCTTGTAGTATTGCGAATTCCATTGTGAATTCTCGCTTAAAGTCACCTATTGAAACAACTGTTCAGTTGTCAGAAATAGTTGTCAATGCTATACCTTGCGCTGCTCGAAGGGTTGGCGGCCATCCAGCTAAAAAAACATTTCAGGCTATTCGGATATTCGTCAATGATGAACTTGGGAGTTTGTCGCGGGGGCTTGAAAATGCTATGGATATTCTTGGGCCACGAGGAAGATTAGCGGTGATAAGTTTTCACTCGCTTGAGGACCGCATAGTTAAAAATCAAATGAGAGATTGGGCGAAGGCTTGTGTGTGCCCGCCAGATTTTCCGGTTTGTGTTTGTGAGCGGCATCCGATAGCTAAAGTTATTTGTGGTAAAGCAATTAGGCCGACGAAGGTAGAAGTTGAAGGTAATTTGAGAAGCCGTAGCGCAAAATTGAGAGTTGCCGAAAAAGCGTCATGATAGATTTTGGCTTTTGAGACTAATTT
>CAZDOV010000020.1:0-8399 GCA_964507135.1 uncultured Eubacteriales bacterium
TTATCCGCTATGCCATACGACATAATCATAGCCGCTACAAGCCCTATATACGGTACCGTAAAAAGCATTTTAATACCTTCAAAAATGTCAATTTTGCCTTTTTTTTGCATTTTTTTGGAAGGTAATCGCAACTGAGATTGATCACAAAGAGAAGGATTTGGCACTATTACGGCGTTTATGTAGTAAAATATGACCATCGTGGCAATAGCGAACAGAATACAAAGACTGATAAGAATTCTCACGTTTCGTTCGAACTCTGCACCGCTCGCTTTCGACATAGCACTAAGCATACCCCCCGAAAGTATTACTCCCACACTTGAAATTAAGGAATAAAGCGGGTAAAATCTTTTGGCTTCGTCCTCTTTCGTAATTCTATTTGCAAACTGCCAAAACAGCGACGAAAACGCGATCGTGATCCATATTTCAGAAACACTATAAAATAGTGTATAACACCAATTTGTCAAACAAGGGATAGTATAATATAAAAAGTCAGGGCATATTTCCTGCAAATAAATCACAGTTTTTTCCCCTGGCTGAATTCGTTCTATATTGGGTAATAATATCAGCAAAAATGCTGTATAAAATGCAATAAATAGCGATATCATAATATAAAATGTTTTTCTACTTCCGAATTTATTCACGCAAAAAGTGTAAAGTATGACGGCAAAAAACGCAGCTGGCATAACAAAAAACAATTTCAATATGGGCATAAGCTCTATGCCGCCACAAATAGCATAATGCTGTATGAATGTATCTTTCAAATTTCTGACCATGGCATATACAAAAAGTATACAGAACACGAGCATACTCATCGGCAAAAATTTTTTTAACTCGTAGGAGTGTATTGGCCAAAAAATCTGCTGAAATTTGTTGAAGCCTTGTGAGTCAGTGCAGGTTTGTGTGTCTTCGACCATTTAATTAATTCCCTTTCGTAATTGAATAACATAAATTAAGGTATATTGATCGATTATTTTTGATGTATTTCGCACCACATCCTCTTCAACTTTTTGGGGTTTTTGAAGTGTTTGCTTTAAAAACAGCAAATATTTAAGAAAACAAAAACACGCTTGAAAATTCCAATTCATTTCAATGAAACTCTCAAACACTGTACATTAATTTCATTATAATAATATGAGGATTTTTTTGCAAGCTTAATTTTAAAAATAAATCTGCAAAATTTCTTACGATTGTCCGTGATATATTTTTTGGTATATTACACATTTAAAATTTATACTTGACAACATTATGCGTAAATATATATAATTATTTTGTAGCAAGTGCATTCACTAGATTGTTGTTGAGAAATCAAATTGTTTAGAAAGGATGACGAGCTTATGGAACAAGCTAAATTTGAAAAAATTGCAGAAACCTTTAAAGACGAAAAATTTATGAAAAGAATTATGGAAATGGAAAAACAAGAAGAGATAATCAAAGCCTTTGCAGAAGAACAAAACATTACGCTTTCTGAGGAAGAGGTCAACGAGTTCATTCAAAGGGGACAAGAAATAATTAAACAAATAAGGCTTGAGAAAATTGTAGAACTTATGAAAGACAAAGAATTTGTCGAAAAAATTACTAAAGTTGAAAAAAAGGAAGACATAATCAACGCTTTCGCAGAAAAAGGTCTCGAGCTTTCCGTGGAGGAAGTCGACGAGCTCGTTAAACAAGGACAAGAGACCATTTCAAGCGGCAAACTTGATCAAATTACAGAGGCTCTTTCAGAAGATAAGCTGGAAAATATTTCTGGTGGAACAGTAACAAAAGATTTTAAAACTGGTGTCGGACAACTAACAGGTGTTGTCAAAAACGCAGCGATTACACTCACGAGTCCCTCGACGACTGACTATTCTGAATATGTTAAAGCCGCGGGAACAGTTGCCATACCCTTGCTAGTAGGTGTGGGTTTAGGTGTGCCTGCGCTTTATAAGGCAGGAAAAGGACTTCACAAAGGTGCAAAAGCAATAACAAACATGGTTAAAAAAAGCCCTGACGTGAACAATCAAGCGCGTGTATTCGCTGCGAGTGTAGCCATTGGATATCTTACCGTTTGCGGCGCATATTGTGCAGCAAGTCTACTTGACCGCTAAATCAGCTGAAAAAAATTGACCAAATAAACTATCGTATTGATATGATCAAAATCTATCACACATCGACTTTTTGTTAAAAAATCAAATTGTTTAGAAAGGATGACCAGCTTATGGAACAAACTAAACTTGAAAAAATTGCAGAAACCTTTAAAGACGAGGCATTTGCGAAAAGAATTGCCAAAATTAAAGAAAAAGATGAATTAATCAAAGCCTTCGCTGGAAAAGGCCTCGAGCTTTCTATGGCCGAAATCGACGAGCTCGTTAAAAAAGGGCGAGAAATCATTTCAAGCGGCAAACTTGACCAAATTAAAGAAGCTCTTTCAGAAGATAAGCTAGAAAATATTTCTGGCGGCGGAAAAGCAAAAGAGTTTGCGGAAGGGCTGGGATTTGGCCTTTTTCCCGTAATTATGCCTTTAATCAACAACGGCCCCCCAAAAGACTCATTCGAAATCGGATTGCTTGTTGGTTTTACGGCTTTGACTCTGGCCGCTGCGCCAACAGTTTACAAAGGGGTGAAAGCAGCGGGTAAGGGTATTTACAAAGCGGGCTCAAAGGTTTACAACAAAATTACAGGTTCAAACAACGCAAAAGAAAGTTAAATAATCAGAAACGGATGATGAACAATGGAACAAGCTAAACTTGAAAAAATTGCCGAAGCTCTGAAAGACGAGGAGTTTGCCAACAAAGTTTTTAAAACTGAGAAAAAGGAAGATCTAATCACAGCCTTCGCTGAAAAAGGCCTCGAGCTTTCCGTGGAGGAAATCGACGAGCTCGTTAAACAAGGGCAAGAGATCATTTCAAGCGGCAAACTTGATCAAATTAAAGAGGCTCTTTCAGAAGATGAATTGATTAGCGTCTCTGGTGGTTGGAATTCCAACGTAGCCGTCGCAAACGCCAAGGCATTTGGGAAAGGACTTATCAATCCTTCTTCCGATATTACGTCATCCGTAAAAGAAATTTTTGAAGCTGGCAATAGTTCAGCGTCATTCGAACATGTAGGGAGCGCCGTCGGAGCTAGTATAAGACTTGCAATTTCTATAGCTGCAAATTGTATGAAAAGCTCTTAATAATCTGAGGGGTTCCCCCCCATACACTGAATTGTTCTGGAACTAAAATTTACAGTCTATTTCAGTCAAGCGATTTACTAGCATATGCATTAAGGTCGAGAGACGCCGTGTTACCGGCTATGAACTCATAATAAGCCTGCGCCCCGACCATTGCGGCGTTATCGCCGCAATATTTTTTTTCTGGCATATAAAATTTATAGTTACCCTCCGCGCATTTTTTTTGAAGTTCACGGCGCAGCAGTGAATTTGCCGAAACACCACCCGCGATTGCAAGAGTTTTGATATTAAGGCTTTTTGCGGCATAAATAAAATTTTCCACGAGGCAATTCACGACAGATTTTCGAAACGTTGCAGATAAATCTTCGATTGGTAATGGAACCTGTTTTTGTTCAAACTTATTTATTATATTTATCATAGCAGTTTTTAGACCGGAAAAACTAAAATCCAAAGTTTCTTCTTCTTTCAGCGGAATTGGCAATTGAAAGCTGTCCGGATTACCGCTTTCGGCGATCTGATCAAGTTTTACGCCTCCGGGATAATCGAACCCTAATCTGCGGCCAATCTTATCAAATGCTTCGCCGGGGGCGTCATCCCTGGTTTTTGCAATAATTTTCATTTTGGTATAATCCTCTACCTTCAAAATATGCGAATGTCCGCCGGAAGCAACCAAACACAAAAAGGGCGGTTCAAGTTCAGGATTCGTGAGATAAAGCGACGCCACGTGAGCCTTAATGTGGTGCACTGGAACGAGTGGCAATCCCGCTGCAATTGAGATGCCTTTGGCAAAATTAAGCCCAACCAAAAGCGAACCTATAAGCCCTGGAGCATATGTTGCACCAATAGCATCGATGTCTTTGAACTCTAACTGAGACTCTTCCATAACAAGCCGCGTTAGGGGCACTACCGACTCAATATGAGCTCTGGATGCAACTTCCGGTACCACTCCACCGTACACTTTATGTATATCAATTTGCGATGACGTCTTGCAGCTCAAAACTTTTCGTCCGTCCTCAACAATAGCGACAGATGTATCGTCACATGAGGATTCGATTGCTAGTATCTTCAAAAAATCACCTCCTATATTTTTAAAAATTTCACGATAAAAAAATCGTCATAATAACAGCATTTTCAGTAGGTTTATCGTAAAAACTCTTCCGAATGCCTTGATTTATAAAACCAAGTTTTGAATAAAGATCAATAGCTGATGTGTTTGATTCCCGAACTTCAAGCGACAAAAAGCCAAGCCTGGCCTCCTTCGAATACCGAATCAAATCACTTAAAAGTAACGTCCCTATACCGCGCTTTCTGTGGCACTTATCAACAGCTATATTATAAACATACCCTTCACCCTGAACACTGTACATCCCCGCATATCCGAGGATGTTTCCGCTTGATTTTGCGGTTATCATATAAGAATAATCACTTTCTAAGGCATCCATAAAACTCTTTTTTGACCATGGGCGTGAAAAACTACTGTTTTCTATCTCGATTACTCTTTCAAGGTCTTCTGGTTGCATCTTATTAATTTTTAACTCAACTTTTTCATGTTTAATCTTTTGCATCATACCACGTTTTCCCCGTAGCTATGTGCACTTCAAGTGGAGCGGCCATTTTCACTGCGTTTTCCATTTCGGCTTTTAGCAAAATTGCTACTTCTTCGGCTTCAGATTCCGGAGATTCGATGATAAGCTCATCGTGAACTTGCAAAATGAGTTTTGCTTTTAAATGCTGTTTTTCGAGATTATCAAAAACATTTATCATAGCGATTTTTATGATATCCGCCGCGCTGCCCTGAATTGGCATATTTCGTGCTACGCGTTCACCGAATGACCGTAAGTTGTAGTTAGGAGATTCCAGCTCGGGCAAATATCTTCTGCGGTGAAAAATAGTCTCAGCGTACCCCTTGCTTTTTGCAGATTCAATAGCGCCATGCATAAATTCGTCCACACCGCTATAGTGACTTAAATATCTGTTTATATAGTTCTGAGCTTCAAAACGGCTTATTTTAAGATCTTCTGCAAGTGAAAACGCCCCCATACCGTAAAGTATGCCAAAATTAACAGCTTTTGCTTTGAATCGCATTTCCGGAGTCACCATTTTGACTGGAATACCCAAAATTTGCGAAGCTGTTATCGCATGAATATCTTGCCCTTCTTTGAAAGCGTTTATCATATTTTTATCGCCGGATATATGCGCCATAACCCTGAGCTCTATTTGAGAATAGTCTGCGTCAATCAAAACGCAACTTTCAGAAGCTTTGAAAAATTTGCGCAATTTTCTCCCCTGCTCTGTCCGAACAGGAATATTTTGAAGATTGGGTTCGGTCGAGCTTATTCTTCCTGTGCGTGTTTCAACTTGATTAAAAGCAGAGTGAAGGCGACCGGTTTCGGAAACTAGTTTCAACATTCCATCACAATAAGTAGATTTAAGTTTAGAAAGAGTCCGATATTCCAAAATCAAATCAATTATTTCATGCATGCCTTTAAGTTTTTCAAGTGTAGCAGCGCTGGTAGAATAGCCGGTTTTCCCCTTCTTTCCCTTAGGAAGATTCAATTTTTCAAATAGCACAAACGCCAATTGCTTCGGGGAATTTATGTTAAAGTCCATGCCTGCAAAATTATATATCCCCGTCTGGATTTCACACAATTCTTTGCCAAGTTCAGCCCCATAACTTTCAATTCCGGATTTATCAACAAGAAATCCTGTAAGCTCCATGTTTGCGAGAACGTTTGCCAGTGGTTGTTCGATTTTCATGAGAAGATCGATTTGGCTTCTTTCTTCAAGCTCTTTTTTTTGAATCGCATAAAGTTTACTCATCATACGTGCGCACTTTGCGGCAATACAAAGTTCACCATCAACAACAGAACCAAAGTTCGCTGCAACAACTATTCCGCGTTCTTCCGCAATGCGTTCGAGATCGTAGTGCCCCAAAGAGGGATTTAAAAGATACGCTGCAAGCAAAACATCAAAAACTCCACCTGTAAAATTTACATTTTTGCCTTTAAAAAGCTTGATTATGTCTTTGAGGCCATAAACTATTTTAATGGGTTTAGTGCTCAAAATTTTAGCCAAAATACTCTCAAAATTTGGGATGCTGCACTCTATAGCGAAAATCTTATCATTGGTGGCTATTACTATACCCGAAATATCGCTATTTCGGGAAATAAATTGAACTGCAACGGCGTCTTGAAATTCCAAGTTTTCTATGAATTTTAAGGCATCGTCAAAGTCGTTTATTACTTTTAAATCAACCGTTTGCCTTTCGCAAGATGCTTTCAGAAAATCATATTTTTCCATAAACGCAAAAAATTCAAGTTCCGTTAAAATTTCTCTTGATTTTTCTATATCCGGATCAGATGGGAAAAATTCAGGATCTGATATTTGAATGGGAACATGTTTATCGATCTTCCCCAAATCATAGCTCATAAAAGCGCTTTCTTTGCCGATTTTTAGTTTTTCCTTAAGATTTGATTTGATATCTAAATTTTCAAGATTTTCATATATTTTTTCGATACCGCCAAATTTTTGAACGAGATCTTTTGCAGTTTTTTCGCCTATTCCCTTCACGCCAGGAATATTATCAGAAGCATCGCCCTGAAGTGCTTTTATGTCTATAAGTTTCTGTGGCAAAACGCCGTAATCTTCGCGTACTTTTTGCTCATCATAAAAAACAGCTTCGGGCTTTCCGAACTTAGTTTTGGCAATCCGCACAAAAACGTTAGGCGAAATCAACTGTAAGCTATCACGGTCACCTGTCGCGATTACGCACTCATAACCATTCTCTTCGCAATACCTTCCAAAAGTACCCAGAATATCGTCGGCTTCGTATCCTTCGCACATAACAAGCTTATACCCCAAAGCAACGAGCAAATCTTTCAAAATCTGTAACTGAGATGCAAGCTCTTCCGGCATTCCCTTGCGGTTTGACTTGTATCCTTCAAACATTTTGTGCCTAAACGTCGGTTTCGGAAGATCAAAAGCAACGGCAATTGCGTCCGGATTTATTTCGCTTTTTAATTTTTCAAAAGTTAACAAGAAGCCATAAATTGCGTTCGTCATTTGACCTTTTTTGTTTGAAAGAGCTTTTATGCCATAGAAAGCACGATTTAAAATACTATTTCCATCTAAGACAAGATATTTCAAGCGTTTTTCACCACTTAATTATTTAAAATTACATCAAATTTTTATTCATTTCACCGATTTTATTAAAAATCCGCCAAATTATGCCACACGTTTTGAACATCCTCATCTTCGTCCAAAATATCAATAAGAGTGCCTACTTTTTCAGCTTCCTCACTCGAAAGTGTAACATAATTATTTGGCACCATCTCAATTTCTGATGAAACAAATTTGCGTCCCTTACCTTCTAGGTACTCGCGCACACGGTCGTAATCCTCTTTTTGCGTATAAATAACAAAGCAGTCTTCATCTACAACAAAATCACTGGCGCCAGACTCAATTGCATCTTCTTCTAAAACTTCTTCAGCAGTATCAGTCATATCAATGGCTATTACGCCTTTTTCTTCAAACAAATAAGAAACGCATCCAGTTGAACCAAGATTGCCGCCGTACTTGCTGAAATAATGGCGAATGTTACCTGCAGTTCGGTTGCGATTATCCGTAAGAGCCTCCACTATCAAAGCAACGCCTGAAGGTCCATATCCCTCGTATGTAATCTCTTCATAGTCACTCGTGCCGCCCCCGGCTGCTTTTTTGATGATCCTTTCGATATTGTCATTCGGTACGTTGTTCGCTTTAGCCTTTGAGATAGCATCTTTGAGCTTAAAATTAACGTTAGGGTCCGCTCCTCCCTCCTTTGCTGCAACTGCCAGTTCGCGCCCTATTTTAGTGAAAATCTTCGCTTTTTGGGCATCTGTTTTTTCCTTTTTCCTTTTTATGTTATTCCACTTTGAATGTCCTGACATTAAAGTTCACCTCGTCATAATTGATTTCGTCTTTCGCTAATTGTTATTTTATTATTTTTTTGCGTTTGTCGCAACTGTTGAAATTTGTTTTGGCCTTGCACCAAAAATTACGCCAAAAGCAACGTAAGCATTTGGTGAATAATTTTCAAAAAGCACTTTACTTTTTTGATATTATATATATAATAAATAATAACCGCGTAAATCACCGTAAAATTAAAGCGTTAATGAATAAATACGTCTAAAATAAAAAGGAGTGATTACAATGCCCAGTAATACCACCACTCGCAAAATCATCCAAGAATTTGAAACCGCAATCAACG
>CAZDOV010000021.1:0-7809 GCA_964507135.1 uncultured Eubacteriales bacterium
GAATTCTTGCTCTTTAACCCCTGATTCGTCATGGTATTTCAAAATAAATTTTATCCCTGCGTTTACAACAGCTTGGCGCTTCAAAACGTCTAAAAAGTATTCATACGGTATGACAATATCGGTAAACACACTAAGATCCGGTTTCCATTTTATTTTGGAACCGGTATCTTTTCGCTTATACTCCTCTTTTTTCAGTCCTCCGATATTTTCGCCGTTTTCAAAATGTAATTTATATAAAAACCCATCACGTTTGATCTCAACGTCCATATATTCAGAAGCATATTGAGTTGAACAAAGCCCGAGCCCATTGAGTCCAAGCGAATATTCATAGCTCTGCTGGTTCATGGTATTATACTTGCCGCCGGCATAAAGTTCACAAAACAGCAATTCCCAGTTGAATTTTTGTTCTTTGCTGTTAAAATCCACGGGTATTCCACGCCCGTGATCTTCGATTTCAATGGAATTATCTGCCAAACGGGTCACTTTTATAATATTGCCATGACCTTCTCTGGCTTCGTCTATAGAATTGGACAGTATTTCAAAAACAGAGTGTTCACAGCCTTCAAGCCCATCAGAACCAAAAATAACTCCAGGGCGCTTGCGAACTCGATCAGCCCCCTTTAACGACGATATACTCTCATTATTGTACTTGCTTTCACGCATATTTGCCCCCCTTATACGGAAACAATTAAATCACTTTATTTTACAGCAAAAGCAAATCTCAGTCAAATTTTTAAGATGAATGGCTACCGTAAAATTATTTAAAAAGATCGCTGTGCGTGCCCGTGCGAACCAAAGACAATATAAGCTTGTCTTCGATAAATTGATAAATCAAAAGCCAATCCGGTTTTATATGGCATTCATAATAATCCGAGTAACTTCCCGATAACGTATGCGCGTTGTTTTTCTGCGATAAATCTTCGCCATTTGCTAATTTTTTAACTACTTCTTTAAGAAGCGTAATATCAAACCCGCGCGCTTTCATTTTTTTAAGTTCTTTTTTAAATTTGGAAGTCGGAACCACTTCGTATTTCAAGCTAACAACTCCTCAAACATTTTGTCTACATCTTTGTAGGTCTTACCGAAATCACTGCTTTGTTTCATTTCCTCTACTTCTTCAATTGCCTCAATAGTTTCAGCGTTTGGGGTATGAACTCTAAGTTCAAACGGTATTTTTTGCTCTCTGACCGATTGCTTTAAAAACATGTTTATTGCAGTAGTCATATCTAAGCCAAATTCAGCGAAAAGCTGTTGTGCTTGCCTTTTCGTAGTCTCATCCATTCGAATATTCATACTTACACTTTTTGTAGCTCCCATAACAAAAACTCCTTTCATAACCATTATATTCGCATTATACCATATGATGCATACATTGTAAACACATTTATAAAAAAGCAATATCGCAGATAAATTTAAACTCATACGTTTTAAAATCGATTTAACAAAAAGCCACGCGCTTCATTTTCAAGAAGCGGTCGCTTTTACATAAGTATTTTAAAGCATATCATAGTTTTCTTGCATTAAAACAATTTTTCAAAGAACCAAAACAAAAGCGCCCCACTTCACACTTCTGATGAACGGCCAAAAATGTTTTGAGATATTTACTATAAAATAATACACCTAATTAAACTATATATAGATTGACAAATTTTGCTGTACACCATACAATAGTGAATGTGAATACTTTAAAGTAAGAGGTGATTATGCATGAATACAGCGAAAAAAATTATTAATTCAATAGTACCAATTTCTAGGTTTAATAAAGGTGAAGCGGGCAAGATTTTTGATGAAGTGACCAAACACGGGGTCAAAGTGGTGATTAAAAATAACATTCCAACTTGTGTTTTGATTAGCCCTAATGATTACGAAAATATATTAGAAGAATTAAGAAATTACAAACTTTACGTAGAAGCTGAGAAGAGATTAAATAATTCAAATTATAAAACTATGTCCGAAAAAGATGTGATAGATAATTTAGGAATATCTGAAGAAGACATAGATAAAATTTTTTAAGAGGCGCCAGAAACATCGCAGGGCAACACATTCCGGAGGGGCAATAAGACTTAAAGGCAAAATGGGATACAGAATGGGAATTTACCCGAATAAAAAAATTTAAAAAATAATAAAATAAAGTATTGACAAGTGGATTTAGACGTTATATAATAAGAAATGTGCATAAGAGGCATCGCAGAATGGAGCAGCCTGGTAGCTCGTCGGGCTCATAACCCGAAGGTCGGTGGTTCAAATCCACCTTCTGCAACCATCATTTTAATTTTTCATATTTTACTTCTTAATCTGCCCGCGGATTTTTCCGTGGGTTTTTGTGTGCAGAAAATCACGCAATAACAACCTCTAGCCCAAAGGCCTAGATGAAATAAAACATTAGGCCGCTAAGAAACGGTCCCTGCACCTTTTTATATAGCTATAAAAAAGCCCCCGGCGCAAGTTAAATCTGCGTCGAGGGCTTTCATCCAAACCAAATTTCGGTATTCTTATCTATTCAATACAGATGAACTTTTCTTCTGGCTCAACCGGAGGCTTTTCTTTCGGGAAAGTCACGTGTAGTGTTCCGTCTTCAAATTTTGCTTTTATGTCATCTTCGGTGATACCTTCGCCTACGTAAAAGCTGCGCGTATAGCTCCCGCTCTGGCGTTCTTTGCGAATATAGTGACCATGATCGCTATCCTCTTCGGTTGATTTTTTGCTACTTGTTGTTGCACTTATTATCAAGTTGCCTTCTTCAAGTTTCATTTTGATGTTTTCTTTTTTGGTTCCAGGCAAATCCATTATGAGTTCTACATTGCCATCCTTTTCAATGACGTCGGTGTTCATCACACCCATAGCGCCACGATGAAAATCAAGTGACTTGCACAAATTTTCAAACGGGTCAGCCAAGCCAAAATTAGATTTGAATGGATCCATTAAGCCAAATTTTGAATCAAATAAACTCATATATATCAGTCCTCCTGAAAAAATTTAAGCAAAAATGCTTATGTTTTAAGTATACCGCTGCAAATTAGCACTGTCAATAGCCAAGTGCTAATTTTTTTGAAAATTTAGCATCAACCTCAAAATATATATTTTGCTACAAACAAAAAATTATTCATGGCGTTTGATCATACGTGCTGGTATTGCACAAAAATTAATTTTTAGAAGTAATTATAGCTTTTCAAAGCTAATATATCTTATTGTAAAGCATCAAAATCGCATTCAACTTCGCCCAAGAGGAGCACACATGAACATACAATATTTTTTAAAAAGTAAAGCCAAAAAGATCAAAATAGCACTGATACTCACCTCAATTTCGGCAATTTTACTGCCAATTTTGTGTACGATATTAAAATTGCAAAAAGTCAACGCAGATGAACAAAATGAAAAATTCACAGTTAAATTGCCGGTTGTTATGTATCATCTGGTTTTAAAAAACCCAAAAAACAAAAATAAATTCACGATAGCTCAGAGCACATTTGAAGAAGATTTAAAATATATAAAAAACAACGGATATACCACCGTATCTATACAAAACCTGGTAGATTTCACAGAAGGAAAAGAAAATTTGCCTCCAAAGCCTATACTCCTCACTTTTGACGACGGAGCATACAATAATTATCTATACGCATTCCCGCTTGCGAAAAAATACAAAGCCAAATTTGTTTTTTCGCCAATCGCTCATGAAACTGAAAAATTTTCTGAAATCGATGACGAAAATCCAAATTACTCCCACGCAAATTGGGACCAAATTAAAGAAATGTCAGACTCCGGATTAGTTGAAATTCAAAACCACACGTATAACATGCACAGCAGCAAAAAGCCCAGGATAGGCTGTACAAAAAAATTTGGAGAATCCGATGAAGTTTATGAAAAAAATCTCTCGCAAGATATCAAAAAATCACAGGATTTGATAGAACAGCATACCGGGAAAAGGCCCTGCGCTTTTTTCTATCCTTTCGGAGCTTGCGGTAAATGTTCAGAAAAAATTATAAAATCCTTGGGATTTAAAGCAACGTTTGTTTGTGAAAGCAGAGTTAATGAGCTAACAATTGATCCAAACTGCCTTTACAGCATGGGAAGATTTTTGCGAGCTCCAAACGTATCTTCTGAAAAATTTTTTTCACAGTTCGAGGATAAAATCAAATAAAATGCAACGTGTTTTTATGAATTATTTTTATAATTTTAGGAGTGATATCTTGTATACAGTAAATCTTAAAACTTCCACAAACAAAGAAATTTTCACAAGTGACGGAGGGGTATCGGAATATTACATAAAATTAATAATAAAAGAAATTTCAGAGTGTCTCAATTCAAACGGAATTAGCTATAATGTAGGCGATGATGAACCCGATAAAAATTCTCAAGATAGTTCTGAATCAGTAACTCTAACTGTTGAAATGAGTTCATCTCCGGGCCCTCTCCCGGGCGATAAAACCGGTATATATATCTTTTTTAATGCCGGCAACTCAGAATCAAAACGCATGGCGGAAATATTTGAAAATAATATCAAAAATTTATATCATTCTCCACAAAATGTGAGAATAATTTCAAATAATAGTTCAAAAATTGATGACATTCCTGGAATCACAATAAGCGTCGGTTATACCGACAGCCCTGAGGATATGGAATGGCTAAAAAACAACATCGATTTGATTTCAAAATCCCTAGTTGCGTCACTTTGCGAATATTTTAAAATACCTTTCGTAGGTTGCGATTCATTTTACATTGGCACAGCAAATTCAGATGCAAGCGTCTACGATAAACCTAGCTTAAATTCACAAATAGTCGGAAGTGTTGAATCAAACTCGAAGGTAAATGTTTTGGGTCAATGGGAAAATTGGTACATAATTGGCAAAAACCACAAACTCGGATATATTCAAACACAATTCATAAATATTTGAATTAAAATCTCGTCTGCCGTGACAAATATTACAGTAGACATTTTCTTTATTAAGTTGTAAAATACTTTTAAAATGTCGAATTTTATGAAAGGAAAAAACATGCAGCAGACTTACGAAGATTTTATTCATGAAATAAAAAACAAAACTGTAATGTTTTGCGGACTTGGGAAAAGTAATATCCCGTTTTTAGAGATGCTCGCAAAACAAGAAATCAACATTGTAGCTTACGATAGCAAATCGCCTGAAAAAATCGACAGCAGTATATTAAAAATTTTAAAATCCTATGAGAATATTAAGTCCTACCTCAGTGACGAATCAGCTTGGAATTTGACTCCCGATATATTGATTCGCACTCCTGGAATAAGCTTTTCCAATGAAAAAATTTTAAATATGCGAGAGCGTGGGGTAGCTGTCACCTCAGAAATGGAAATATTTTTCGAGCTTTGCCCGTGCAAAATTATAGGCATAACCGGAAGCGACGGAAAAACTACGGTGACCACCATAATTTCAGAAATACTAAAGCAAAGCGATATAAAAATTCACGTCGGAGGGAACATCGGCAACCCACTCTTACCAAAAATTGAAAAAATAAACAAAAACGACATCGCCGTTGTTGAACTTTCAAGTTTTCAGCTCTTATCAATGCGAAAAAGTCCGGAAATAGCAGTTATTACGAATATTTCACCGAATCACCTTGATGTTCATCGGGACATGGGCGAATATATCTCAGCTAAAAAGCAAATTTTTTTGCATCAAAACGCATTTTCCAAAACTGTAATCAACTTCGATGACGAAATTTCAGCAAGCTTTAGCCCTAATATTCGCGGGGAGATTGTATATTTCAGCACCGAAACCCGCTTAAAAAATGGCGTTTGGGTAAATCAACACGGCGAAATAGTAAATTCTTCGAATGGCACCGATGACATAATAATGCACATCGAAGATATTAAAATTCCCGGAAAGCACAATTTAAAAAACTATCTTGCAGCGATAGCATGCTTGAAAAATATCGTTCCAAAAGATAACATAGTTAAAACCGCAAAAACTTTCACAGGCGTGGAACACAGAATTGAGTTTGTACGAGAAATTAACGGCATCAGATTTTATAATGATTCAATCGCTTCTACTCCAAGTCGTGTGATCAGTGGAGCGCTTTCGCTATTCGAAAAAAACATAACACTGATCGCAGGAGGCTATGATAAAAATTTATCATTCACCGAATTTGCAGAAAAGGTAGCAAAACAGGTTTCGGTTTTGGTTCTTTTCGGAGATAGCTCAGAGAAAATAGAAAAAGAAATACTAGATTCGCGGTGTTACAATCCGCCAAAACTTAAAATCGTAAAAGTAAATTCCATGCACGAAGCAGTTGATAAAGCGTACAAATTTTCAAAACCAGGAGATACAGTCATTTTGTCGCCAGCGTGTGCCAGTTTTGATCATTACGGCAATTTCGAGGAAAGGGGCCATGATTTCAAGAAAGAAGTTAACAAAATTAAAGCTTAAATGGAACAATAAAACACTCGGCTTTTAGACAAATTTAAAAATAAGATTAGAATTCAAGAAGGATGTTTAATTTATGAATAAAATTTCAAAACAGTTTTTATTGACCCTAGTAGCGATGCTATCTTTAGTCCTGGTATGCGAAACGTTTTATTTTCGGCATGAAATCAAATCCATTGTGAAAAATCGTTACCATAGCGCTCGGGCATTCATGAAAGATGCAAAAAAAATAGACAATTTTGTGGATTCCGATATACGGCCCAATTCGGTTATTATTTTTGAACCAAACGTTTATCATTTTGAATGTATGCCCGGTTACATAAAATACTTCTTAGACCTGGGTTACAATGTGGATGTTTTGATTTCGACTGGATACGACGAATCACTTGAACGAGCAGAATTCAAAAATGACTTAAGGATATTTGAGTTTGACAGACTTGAAGATTTGAATTTCTTTTCAAGTAAAGTTTCAGATAAACTGGCAAAATATGATTATTCTCTCATACATTCCGCGGATGTGAGCAAAAAAGAAATCATCAACAATCTTGGATATCTCAAAAATCCAAACTCGCTCTTTGTTGTTCACGACGCCGTCGCAATTGAAAAATTAGGTCTTGAGGACTTTAACAACAAAGGACAAGTTTTCACTTTGGCCGATTATGGTATAGCAAACTACGTTAACCCGAACTATTTTGGAAAAATAGCTCCCCACGAAAAAAATGACGTAACCACATTCTTTATAACATCAACAGTCGGCCGGGACTACTTACCGCTAGTAAAAGCCGTAAAAACGCTAACGTCTCAAGGGGTAAACTTGAAAGTAGAGGTAACTGGGCATTATAGTAATTTTTCCAAGGACTCAGTCCCCGACGATCTGCAAAAATACTTTGAATTCCATGGGAAAGTTCCATATCAAAAAATGTACTCTCTAATTGAAAATTCAGATTATGTGATTGTAAATTTGGATTCTGCCATAAAAGGCGATTTGCCGTTCAAAACCACTAGGGCTACTGGAAGCGCACAGCTGGCTTACGGATTTGCCAAACCCATGATAATAAATAACGATTTCGCAAGCACGTATAAACTAACAGGAGATACGGCCATAACATACGAAAACGATGACATACTCTCCGCCATAAAAACGGCAGTAGAGCTTGACTCAAATCAATATAGAATAATGCGACAGAACATGATTTCGCTTTGCAAAAACATATATGATACGTGCCTTGAAAACGTTAGAAAAGTTATAGGTACAAAGTAAAAATTTAATCACACAAAAAACTTTCCACACCGATGCTTTTCGGTGTGGATAAATTTTTATTATTGAGCTTTAGCTGCGTTGTTATTCACTTTCGTTTTTATTATTACTGCTTACAATTTTGGCATTAGCTAAAGCAGAAACTTTATAAACAAATTT
>CAZDOV010000022.1:0-7710 GCA_964507135.1 uncultured Eubacteriales bacterium
GGCTCAACAAAAACGCTATTAGTAAGTTAAAATCAGACGGTGTCGACGCAATAATCACTGTAGATAACGGTGTTACAGCTCACGAAGAAATTGATTATGCAAATCAAAATGGGATCAAAGTCTTAGTCACAGATCACCACAAAATCCCTGATGTTTTGCCAAATGCAGCTGCTGTAGTTGATCCGCGTATTCCGGCCGAAGGAGTAAAATACTGCAACAATTTCGCAGGAGTAGGAGTGGTATTCAAAATCATTGAAGCTTGTGAAAAAACTAATAAAGGCTTTGACGTTAACCAATATCTCGACTTAGTTGCAATCGGTACAATAGGCGATTCAATAAATCTTGTCGGTGAAGCAAGAACTATGGTAAAACGCGGGCTTGAAGAAATTTCAAAAGGGAATCGCCCTGGAATTAGTGTTCTAACCGAAAATTTAAGTCTTCACACGAAGGCGCTTGATGGTATGGATGTTTCGTTTTATTTAGTACCAAAAATCAATGCATGCGGTAGACTAAATCAAGCAGAAACAGCTATAAAATTACTTTTAAGTAAAAACAAACTTGAAGCAAATGAAATATATGAAAAAACTGTTAAACTAAATTTCATCCGAAAAGATATTGAAGAAAAAATATTCTTTGAAGCAGAAGAATTTCTCAAAATTCATCCTGAAATTTTATACCATAATATTATAATTATACACGGTGAAAACTGGCATCATGGCGTTATTGGTATTGTCGCTTCAAGAATTACAGAAAAATATGGGAAACCTTGCATGCTGATCACATTGGAGGGCGAAAGCGCGACAGGATCTTGTAGAAGTATAGAAAATTTTTCAATATATGATCTTCTCTGTTCGTGTAGTGAAATTTTAGAACGGTTTGGTGGGCATCGCATGGCCGCTGGGTTCAACTTGAAAGCTGAAAATGTGATTCGCTTCAAAAACGCGGTTTGGCAAAAATCCGATAAAATGCCGGTTATCATGCAAAAGTTAACGATTGATTTATGTTTGAATCCATCAAAAATTTCTACAAAATTTTTCGAAGATCTAGATTTACTCAAACCATTTGGCTGCGGAAATCCAGAACCAATATTTGGAATAATGAACGTTAGACTAATCGGTACAAAATCTATGGGCAACGGGAATCATTTAAAGCTAACATTAAAATCAGCCGATGGATTTGTTTTTGATGCAGTCTATTTTAAAAAGAAAGAAAGTGAATTCCTCTACTACCCTGGCGAAATTTTGGATTTAGCTGTAAAACTTTCACCCAACTTTTACTACGGAATTTTTAGCGTAACAAAAATAATAGTTGACGTGCGGCTTAGCGATTACGATTTTGAAAATGCTATACTGCAAAAAAGGATATACGAAAAATTTAAGCTAGGAGAAAACTTAGAACCTAGTGAAAAAGATTGTCTAAAGATCAACAGAGATGAAATTATAAAGGTTTACAAGTACCTTAAATCTCACGCAGAATCGGACACAAGAGCTGATGTGCTTTGCGAAAGAGTGTTTGAAAATAATCAAAATATTGCTAAAATATACATAATAATGGATATCTTGCAAGAATTTGATTTGATAGATTTTACAAAAAGTGGAGATGACTATCAATTTAGCATAAATTATAAAATTGAAAAGGTGAATTTAAAAAATTCCGCGATTTTAAAAGAGCTGAATTTACAAAAATAGGAGATAATTGCCGTGGCCAAATCTAAAAATTATCATACTTATGAAGAACTTGTGGAATTGCTTAAAAAAAGCGGACGAGCATATAATTTCGATATAATAGCCAGGGCTTACGAATTTGCAAAAGAAGCCCATAAATTCCAAAAAAGAGTTTCTGGAGTAGAATATATTTTGCACCCAATTTCTGTCGCATACGTTCTGGGCGAACTCGGCATGGAAACCGCGTGCGTTGCAGCGGCGCTTTTGCACGATGTTGTGGAAGACACCAGCGTTACAAAAGAAAAAATCACCTCGCTTTTTGGTGATGAAATAGGGACTTTGGTTGACGGCGTAACAAAAATCAAAAAGATCTCTCCAAGAACTCGCGAAGAACAGCAGGCTGAAGATGTGAGCAAAATGCTCCTTGCAATGCTACAAGACATCCGCGTTATAATGATCAAACTGGCCGACAGGCTTCACAATATGCGTACAATAGAATGTATGCCGACTCACAAAAAAATAGAAAAGTCTCTGCAAAACATGGAGGTGTTTGCCCCCATAGCACACAGACTCGGAATAAGAACGATAAAAGATGAACTTGAAGATAAATCCTTGCAATATTTAGATCCGGTTGGATATTCTGAAGTCGTTAACGCTCTTTCGCTTTGTACAGAAGATGCCAAAAAGTTTATAGAAAATATTAAGGAACTTCTTGTGGAACGTATTAAACCGTTTATTCCGGCAGTTTATGTCGAAGGGCGAGTTAAGAGCAATAACGAGATTTATAAAAAAATGTTTATTAAAGGAAGAGCCATTGAAGAAATTTACGATATTTATGCGGTCAGAGTTATAGTAAATAGGGTCGAAGAATGTTACAACGTTTTTGGCATCGTTCACGATATGTTCCAGCCCATCCCAAGAAAATTCAAGGATTATATTTCTATGCCAAAGCAAAACATGTATCAGTCGCTTCATACAACTGTTATGAGTAATTTGGGGATTCCGTTTGAAATACAAATTCGTACGTGGGATATGCATCGTACAGCTGAGTACGGCATAGCTGCGCATTGGAAATACAAACTTGATGCACTTTCAGGTAGTAGCAAGTTTTCAAACGTTTCTTGGATTAGAAAACTCCTTGATAACCATAAAGATTCTAACGATATGCAGGATTTAGTAGGTAATATAAAATCCGATCTTGCTACAAAAGAAATATTTGTTCTTACCCCCCGTGGTAATGTAGTAAAACTCCCCGTTGGATCAACAGTTATTGATTTTGCTTATGCTATACACACAGAGCTCGGACATCATTTAGTAGGTGCCAAAGTTAATCAGAAAATGGTTTCGATCACTCATGAACTAAAGACAGGAGAGATAGTTGAGGTTATAAGTTCAAAAAATACTGCAAAAGGTCCCGCAAGAGACTGGATGAATTTTGCCAAAACCACCGAAGCTCGTGGGAAAATCAAGCAGTGGTTCCGGCGTGAATGTCGTGATGAAAACATAGAAAAAGGGAGAGCAGAAGTTGAATCGGAATTCAGAAAAAATGGCATAGAACTGTCTGGAAAAAGCCTCGAGGAATTCTTGAAACCGATGATATCAAAGCACCAGTGCAATACTATAGAGGATTTTTACGCCGCGGTAGGTTATGGCGGAATTCATCTTTGGAAGCTTATTCCTCATTTTCGTTGCGAATTTAATCGCAAAATAAAAAGCGAAAGAGAACCAATAAAATGTCACGCTAAAAATTTAGATGCAAAGGAAAAATATTCAGATAAAAAACGTAGCTTTAAAGACAGCATGACTCATAGCAATGATATCATAATAGATAGCGTGGACGGATGCGCCGTAAGACTCGCAAAATGCTGTAATCCATTGCCTGGAGATATGATAGCGGGATTTGTTACAAATGGATACGGAATTACTATACATAAGTTTGGCTGCCCGAATTTAAATCGAAACGCTAACACAGATGGAAAAATCGTTTCTGCTGAGTGGGCTTCTGGAATTAATCAAATTTTTGATATAACTATCGAAATAAAAACTAAATTAAGCGAAAAAACAATAAACAAGTTAACTCAAAAAATTTTTGCAATTGATAACTTGAGATTCAGATCTTTAAGTTCCAACTCATTACCAAACATGAAAATGACTCTGTATTTTAAAATAGGTGTTGAAAATGTGCGGCAACTCAATCAAATTCTTTCTGAAGTTTTAAATTTAAGCGGTGTTGAGTCAGCACGCGTGGTCTCTGAAAGCTAACAGGATTACTTGTTCAACAACCAATCTGCCACGTCCACAATTTTCACGCCCTCGTATTGATATTCGGGAGCTCTTGTTCGTGCTATTACCATTTTAGGATAAGCATCTTTTATTTTAAACAACGGATCTACTTCACGATTAAGGGTATCAGGATGGGTTATATTATCCGAAACCTGAATATAAATTTTTTCATTTCTTTTAAGAGCTACAAAATCGATCTCTTTTTTGTGGAGAATACCAACATATACCTCGTAGCCCCGTCTGAGTAATTCCATTGCAACGATATTTTCAATCACTCTACCGTTATCCAAATTTTTCGTGCCGAGCTTAGCATAACGGAAGGTGTGATCGCTTAAATAATACTTATCGTTAGAAGAAAGATATCTCTTGCCTTTAATATCGTACCTACGGAACTTATAAAAAGCAAAAGCGTTACAAAGATAATTCAGATAATTATTAACCGTTTTATGGTTAATTTTATCCTTGTTTGATGTGAAGGTGTCAGCAATACTTCTTGCCGAAGTTAAGTTGGATACGTTATCCATTAAGAATTGAGATATTCTATCCATTAAAGCGGGATTCTTGATTTTATACTTTTGCCGTATATCTCTTAAAATTAAAGTGTCGAATACGGTTTCAATATAATCGTATTTATCCTCCCGCTTTTTATACAGATAAGAACCGGACATACCACCCTCGAACATATAATTATCAAATGCAGTGTATTTGTCCGTTAATCCGAAGTAGTGAACGTATTCAGCAAAAGAAAACGGATATACCTTGATTTCAAATGTCCTTCCGGTAAATAACGTCGCTAAGTCTGAACTTAACAAGAAAGCATTGGAACCTGTGATATAAATATCGTACATCTCGGTCGCGTGAAAATTGTTTATGCATAGCTCAAAGTTATCACACATTTGAATTTCGTCAATTAAAACAAAATTTGCCTTGCCTTCCGCATAGTTGTTTTCGACATATTCGTTAAGAGCCTTATATTCCTTCAGATTGTCGTATCTAGACAGGTTAAAGTTGATATGAATAATATTAGCGTTAGGAATATTCTTTTGCACATAGGCCTTGAAAGCTTCGAGCAGCTTTGATTTACCGGAACGCCGTACGCCCGTTATTACTTTAATATCAGGGGTTCCGATAACATTAATCATTTTATCTAAGTAGTGTTTTCTTTCGATCAGTTTCATAGATAAACACCTCGCAAAAGTATTATACCACAACTGTTTCCCAAAATCGAAAAAATTTCAATTTTGGGAAGTGAAAATATTTTGTTCAAAAAAGCTAGCGGCAAAAGTCCCCCATTGCCGGCAAATTAGTGCAAAACACTATTAAGGACGTTCCTCGTTTTTGATGGTTGGTTACCAAAAATTTATCAATTTATCGTATTTTTTCATACTATGATAACGGCAAATAGATTTTTTCTAGAAGCCGATATTAACAGCGCAAAATTTACTTTGTAAAATACCGCGCTAAAAAAGATAGGAGGTAAAAATATGATATATTTTGATAATTCTGCAACTACTTATCCAAAACCACAATCTGTGACAAATGCAGTTATGTCAGCGATAAATAGGTTCGGAGCAAACCCGGGTCGCAGCGGACATACAATGTCACGTCTTGCTGGAAAATATATCGAAAATTGTAGATCCACAGCAATGAATATGTTCGGAGCAAACCGACCTGAAAACGTGGTATTCACGTTGAACTGCACGGCAGCCATCAATATGGTTATAAAAGGCTTATTAAAAAAAGGAGATCACGTAGTGACGTCATGTTTGGAGCACAATGCTGTTATGCGACCGCTAAATAAACTTGAAAAAGACGGGATTATAACATATACAAAAGCTACGGTCTTCCCCACCGATCCCGAAAAAACCGTAGACTCATTTCGAAAATCTATAAATTCAAAAACTGCATTAATAATTACAACCCACGCTTCAAATGTTTGGGGTATTCGTATGCCCGTTTCGCAAATTGGAGCTCTTGGGAAAATTTACGGCATACCCGTGCTTGTAGATGGCGCTCAATCTGCAGGGCTCATACCAATAAACATGCAAGAAATGAATATCGATTATTTGTGCGTCGCTGGTCATAAAGGGCTTTATGGCCCAATGGGAACCGGTATGCTAATTACCGAGCATGGGAAAGATTTAGATACAATAATCGAAGGCGGAACAGGCACAGACTCCATGATTTTGTGTCAGCCAAAAGAGATGCCCCAACGGCTCGAAAGCGGTACGCCTAATTTTGCCGGCATATGTGGTCTTAAAGCTGGAATGGACTTTGTTAATGGCAAAGGGATCAGTAATATTTTTAATCACGAGATGAAAATAATAACACATATTTATGATAATTTAAAAAACATTAAAGGCCTCAAACTTTATATGCCGCGACCAACTGCAGAACATTTCGTACCGCTTTTGAGCTTCAATTTTGAAGGGATAATCAGCGATAAAGTTGGAAAATTTTTAGATTCGCAAAAAATTGAAGTGCGCACCGGACTTCAGTGCGCACCAAGTGCTCATGAATTTGTAGGTACCCAAACCCAAGGCGTTATTCGTGTTAGCCCGTCAGTGTTCAACACCGTACAAGAAGCTGATAAGCTTATTAGTGCCGTGGGATTATTCCTCAAATTGCTTTAAACGGTTTCCCGCAAATTTTGTCAAAGCATCGTCTAATTTTTCTAAATTAATTAATATGTTTTTAAGCGCATTCATCGCACACGGGAAAGTTATCGCAGCTCTGTGCCCCTTTCTGTTTTTTATTTTTGGAATACTTTGAACAAATTTTGATGCATAAGCGTCCGCGTCCTTAATGTCATCTTCAAACTTTTCAATTTTTGCCGCACAATCAGATGTTGAATCGTTTTTGATTGTTTTCAAGCAGTCGATAATCCCGTCCATGGCGTTTGTATATTTAGCTATTATGCCTATCAATTCTTGTGTATATCGTTTGGTGTCGCTGAATTCTAAGTGTTTTGCTTTAAAAGCTGCAATATTTAACTTACTGGGGTTTTTCTTCATATTAGAACTCATGAACTTGGTATCAACTTTTTCATTTGTGGTGTTGAATCCTTTGATGTGGTATTTGGCTGTGTGTAAGTTTTTAGACAATGTATCGTAAATTTCGTTTATCGAGTTTTTCCAGGATTCATAGGTTTCTTGTGATTGTTCAGGAGTTCTGATATCTTCTTGTATACTACTTGTAATTTTCTCGATATAAGTTTTCACAGCCGTCATAGCTTTCGCGTATTTTACGGCGCTACCGTCATTTTCATTAATTTCAGCGGTCAAGTTAGGTTTTTTGGCATCATTCGCATCGTCTTCACCCGCTGTTTTATTTTTTTTATTGCTAATTGTGTCGTTTATGTCTATGTCTCGTTCTGTGATTGCCCACAATGGTTTGGGGCCGACCCAAGTACATTTTTTGTAGTCGGGTGGCGGTAGATTTGCTGAGTAATCATCGCTCCTAGTATTTTGGGTGTCATCATCTTCTTGTGCTACAGGATTAGAGCTTGACGTAGTGATGTACGAATCGCGTACGCTGTCATCTGAGTTTTCTGGCAGAGGTTGTTTATTAAAATCGGGTGGCGGTAGATTTGCTGAGTAATCATCGCTCATAGTATTTTGGGTGTTATCATCGTCTTGTTCTACAGGATTAGAGCTTGACGTTTTGGTGTACGAAGCTCTTATTCGGTTAGCTAAGTCTTCTGGCAGAGGTTGGTTTTTAATTATTAGGTGTAAATAGTTATAATATTTATACAAATGGAGTT
>CAZDOV010000023.1:0-7613 GCA_964507135.1 uncultured Eubacteriales bacterium
TATATATATATATATTGTCAAGCATTTTCGGAAAGTTTGTTTATTTTGCATATTAAATTCAAAAATCGAACAACTCTAAAAACGCAAAGCTCGTTTGATATGGCATTTCAGAAAAGCTAAAAAACTCGTGAACCGGTTTGCAAACAAATTCATTTAAAAATTCTTTGACCTTAAAATAGACGTCAACTATTTTGAATTCTAGCACGTAGTTTTGCCCAGACGCCACCACAGATAACTCTGGATTATCCAAGGCTTTTTCAATTTCGTTTTCACATTCTGCAGCCGGCAAACACATCGGAGGGAACATCACGCACCACCAATTTTTACCGCTAGCATCACCTATTGCTATTCTCAAAGCGTCATAATACCCTGCAGGTATAGTCACGTCACCGTAGTGCCGAGTCCCAAAAAGCATATGGCAAATAACTGCCGAAACCGGATAATTACAACCATTTCTGAAAATTTCATCCTGCGCAACATTTTGTATTTTATCTAAATTCTCTTCAGCTAATTTTTTAGCTGATATTACATCGTTTGCATCCAAAAAATCATCGCCAAACTCATCTAAAAGTCTGTCGCGAACTTTCAACTTAAGCGTCTGATCTACCGCACTATCAGAATTGGCTATGATATGTAATCTGAAAATTTTGTTGCTTATACTATCACAATTGCCTGAAAATTTAATAAGAGAAAAAATTATTGAAAAGACAAACCCGCTGATAAGTGATTTTGCTTTGATACTCATGAAAATTACCGCCCTAAATTATTTTTTTCGGAATAAATTGTGAGCAAATTTTCTCGTTTTTATTCAAATAAAATACCGCATAAAAATATCAGCCAGTAAAATCACTAGCTGGTATTTTAAAAATTTAAAGCAGTTATTATTCAACCGAACTAACAACGACGTATGCAGTATCGGACTTGCCTTCAAATTTCACGCTATACGCTCTAATCTCATACACGCCTTCAGTCGAAGGAGCGGTATATAAGCCATTATTATCTATGGTACCGGTATTCTTTTCAACCATTCCCCAACGAATTTCCTGACTAATAGCGCCTTCAATGTGTGCTTCAAATCTAATTTGTTCAAGCGGTTTAATGCGAACTGTATTAGGCGTAATAACAACCCTAACGTTTTCATCAATAACAAGGTCTTCCTGCTGCTCTTGAATTTCAACCGGCTTGTACGCCCACCACCTAATGTCTACAGCTTGTGCAGTGGTTTTTTCCAGCAATTTCACGCCAAGTCTAACCGTACCCTTTATCACGTTCACAACTGCTGCAACCTGCACATATGGAGCCGAAATAGATATTTCGTCTTTTGTAAAAATATTTTTATCGCCGAACACCAAGAGGCCTTTGTCATCCGTAGTATAATTTGCTTTATTATCAATCGCCGTTACAACGGCAACATTTCCAGTACCAAGCCCATGAACGAATTCATATGAATAATAAGACTTACCAACCCTTGGATTAAAGCCTAAATTAATTCTTTCCACTCCAGTGACTATATTATCGATTTTTGGAGGCGGCAACTCTTCGACTTCAGGTTTAGTACTTTTGGGGATAGACTTTTCAGGAGCAACAATTGGCGCCTTAGATTCAGTCCCATCAACATCTTGCAGCAAACTGATAAGCTCATTGCTATAGAGATATTGCCGACACGGGTTCTTTTCGAAGCTTTCTATAAAATACGTAAGTTGATTCGCAACAATATGAAATTTTGCAAGATAGATATACTTATTATCGACATTCTCGATTATTTCCGTGAAATTCTTGGAATAATAATCATTCACAATTGTATCTTTGATTGACGCCGTCTTAATCGAAATAGGGATTTTGATACTTTCTTTTATTTCTTTAGAAGAATCTCCGATTTTAAGCTCAAATGAACTTTTTTCTAAAATCAAATCAGCAAGAGCGTCCGAAGTAGCGTCACAATAAATGTAATAATCATCTTTCAAACTTTTGTAAGTCGAAATCTCAGTTTCTTGATACTTTATTGAAATATCTTTCTCGCCGTTTACAGCCCTAAAGAATTCACCACTAAGGTTAAACGCATAACTCACCGGAGCTTCAATATTTTCTTTTTCAAAAATTACGGAAACTTTCACGCATTTCCCAGGATTAACATACTTATTAACGTCTAGAAGAATTTTTACGCCGTCTTTGTTATAGACTTCTATGCGCTGATTAATAAGACAGCTAAGCTTAAGCTCTTCTTCTTTAGGCTTTTCTGATGTCAAGAAAAGCTCATATCCTTCACTTACGCGGTTATATTCTTCGCTCACACCACTAGATTTGCCGGAGCCCGCAACAGAAAAAGTCGTTTCTTTCAAATCTTCTTTGTAACCAAGGCAAAGATAAATTATACCTTTGTCCTTGTTTTCGTCAAATCCCTTCAGAACGTTGAGTCGCCTAACGTATGGTTCCGGAACAACTATTTCGCGTCCAAGATAATCAAGAGCCATACCGGGTTCAAGAGAAAATGTTTTGTTATCAACAAGAATAACATCGAGCCCGGATACTATTCCTACGCCACCCATCATTCTGTTACCGAGTCTGCGTTTGGAGTTCATGTAAGTTTGTTCGCTTTCAAAATCCCTGACCGTCATTAACTTGCCAAAAAAGTAGTTGTTTCTTTCACAAGAATAGTACTGTTTATTTTCCACGCTAGATCCTCATTTCGTATTAAATTTTTTATATTTTAACCAACTCGGTCTGTGATAACTAAATTGTTAATTTCCCTAACCTCCCCATCGAGGGTCAAATCCTCATTTTTACTTATGAAAGAATTCATACCCATATAGCAGTGATGATCGAGATATATTCTATCTCCTAAAATAACCAAATTGCATATCGAATCTATCGGTTTCACGCTACTTATAACTTTTAAAAGTTCCACATAGCTCTCGTTGTCTCGCACTTGAGACTCAGACAACATAACTGTAAAAACGTATCCATTGTCCCCGAACAAATTTTCGACCACTTCCTTTTGATTATCATAGTACATATTTTGCTTAACGTCAAACTGCTCAACTATTATCGGTTCAACTCCAACATACTCTTCTACGATTTGAGATATTGCTTTTTTTGTGCCCTTCATCTTATAAATTTTAACGCATTTTTTGATGAGTTTTCTCAGCTTTTCCTCTCCCCAAATCGTAGCATTTTTTACGGAAAACCAACTTGCCATCCAATTCAAAAAATCTTTGGTATTTTTCTCTGTGTCAAAATTAGACGCGACATAATCCATCTTGTCCTCTAAATCGACATACAATGACTGAAATATTCCTAAAAATCTTGAAAAAAACGATGACCCATCTTGCTTTTCGCGGTAAACCTCCGGCAAATAATCAACAAAAGAAATTTGAGGAAATTCAATTTTCATTGATTTTATTTTCACAGGCTGAGGTTCGTAATCTATGAGCTCTACGCAAACCCACAAATACCTTCCTTGCAAATCGTAAAGCAGTATATCAGAGAAATTCTCGCAGCACTTTGAGCCTATGTCATCAAACATGTCAACTTTTCGGTGTACATCGACGGTTTCATCATGGATAAATTTATTTATATCTACCCTTGCCTGGCCCTTTTCTCCCGGAACAGGAATATATATGCTAGTACTATCACTTGCATAAAATCTAAATTTGTATGTAGCACTCTGAGGAGCCTCCATATCCGCCCTGAACCGATGCCAAACAGTTCCGTCTTCCATTGAGTCAAAAGCACCAGAAATATACACGCCGTTTTCTCCGTTTTGGGTATCTGAAACTATGGCGTCATTTTTAAATTTCACATTTCTCGTGATGCTTCCGTCCTGCCAATCGCTTTTTCGATTTAGTATAAACCATTTTGCTCCCGAAGCCATAAACTCTTACCTCTATTCACTAAAAATCTCGGAACTTCTGATGTAATTAAATTCTATTTTCTCTACGTAATAAACTCCATTTGGAGAAATCACTATGTCTTCAGAAGCAGTTTTTTTTGCATCTTCGCCTAGAGGGATTATTCTAAGTCTTTCAAGCCGTGAAACGTACTCGAGCCTATCTATCATTCCAAACAAATCTCCAAAGCAAAGCGTCTGCCCTAGCTCCCTATTTATATCCCTAATGAAATTTTTCACTTCATTTTCAACTAATCTGTCCGCCTCTCGATAAGAAGAATCAACAACAACATCACCACTAATAACTAATCCTACATAAGATGGACTAACAATTTTTATCTTTGTATTTATCAAGCGGTATTTATTAAGTTGATTCATAATATTTTTTTCAAAGCTTTTCGGGAGCGTAAGCCCTACCTTTCGATTCCAACGTACCGCAATCGTAACACAATTTTGTCTAGAAATATCTTCCCCAGGCATATAGTTAGGTAACGCTTTAACATTCGTGAAAGTTAGCCCTGGGGTTTTCCGCACAATCGATTCATAGTCTGAAACCGTAATAGCTCTTTCTGAGTTTTCAAAAAGTTCTGCGGCTCGTGCTCGAGCATGTTCCATGGTCTCTGAGTCTTCTCCGCCAACGGCTGGCAATATTTGCCGAATAAAACTTTTTTGTAGCGCTTTATTTCGCGTCACCACTTCATGAATAAGCCCTGAATTTAAGTTTGAATTTTTCCCTTTGGTTCGCCTTAACCTACAGACGCGTATATTGCTTTCCCCCAATCGAGGCGCCATACCATGCTGATGATCACCAAAAAAGATGACACCGTTTTCCTTATCCACCAAGTAATGACGATCGAACTTGCCCGACGAAGAAAAATCACGGACACGCTTCCATTTAAAATAAACCTCTTCTCCGGAAATTTTTTCAGATACCATAATTTCAAGGTCGTTATCTGAAAGATCACGCATATCCAGTTTCACCTTTTGGTGAGATATATTGCTACCGCTGCCCAAAACAGGAGTTTTCATTTTATCTTTGTCATAAAAAACGACCATAATTGCTTCATCTGTAGATTTCAGATGTTTGATGCTATCCCATATTTTTTCAAGTTCAACAACCAAAATGCCTTTACGTACCAATGATTTGAACGTAACCAGGTCGGTTTTTGCCCAACCGCCAGATTTTTTCACATAAACTTCACTTCTGCCATATATTGCCAAATGATGTGGCAACGATACAGTCCTGTCTGTATCTATTTGCTCTTTTGTAATAATAACGTTATCACAAAACGTCTCGTTTTGGCACGCCCTCAGAACATTCGTGATTATGTTATCGGCACGCGGTGGATAATCATATTCATCATAAGTAAGAGTAGCCTTAAGCTTATAAACTTCGTTTAAACACTCCGTTACTCCACTACATTTGAGTTTTATTATCCCCGAAAAAAGGAACCCAAAAGTATTGTCTCTCACAACTTCTGCTTCGTGCCACCCTGTAACACCATTATTTATTCCGTAATACTCCCATTTTATTTTTGCCATCGGCTCAAATTTATCTCCGCTGCGTATAGGATTCCGCTTGATGTTTTTTCCGCTATAGATGGAAAAATAAAGGTTAAAAATCGAGTTAGCGGGCAAAGGATTATCAAAATTCAAAACGAAACTTCGTTCTATCCCATTTTCGCGCTTACGATCAATATTTTTCCCAAAAAGATAAAATGGATGTGTACCATCAAATTTGTAATACTCCTCTTCTGAAGGCATTTCGGGATTTTTAAAACTAACACTGAGTATTTTGGAATTCATAACAGTTTGGGCGTTTATATTTTCAAAAACCATACCACCAGATTTCCAAGGCGTGCGAATTGGAACGTTTACGTCCTCAGATATTTCTGAAACTTCAATGTACGTTTCTGAACCTTTATTCTTGCGCAAATTTATATCAAGCAACTTGAGAAAGTTATACTGTACCTCAGTTGAAAGAACATTGAGGTACTTATGTTGAGCTAAATTGAGCCAAGCAAAAAGTTCAACCAAAGTTATGCCCGGATCAGCTTCCTGGAAATCCGTCCATTCTTCGCTCAAATAAACTATTTTGTTTTTTGCTTCGTCGAGTATTTCTTCAACAGACTGATTATCTAAATTTTCAAGTTTTATCATATTTTCACTTCCAGTTTAGTTTACAGTTATATTGATTTCAGGTTCACCATAAACGGGTACTATAAATTTTTTGTACCTTATATTCTCATAGTCAATCTCTTTCTTCCCTTCTGGAGTCAATAGATTTGTGAAAATATTTATGCTCTTTATCCACTTTAAATTTTTTACGGTTTTAATATAATTATAAACCAACTCTTTCCGAGGAAAATCTCCTATATTCCAGCCTTTGCGAGAAAAATTTCCGCTTACAGGATTTAAAAATTCCTTCAATTTAGATTCAATCCCGTTATACACACCCTGATAATAATTAAAATCGTCTATCACAATTTCCAACTTAATAATGGTTTCCACGTAATGAACTTCGAATATCCGAATCCCGCTAGAACTCGAAAGCGTAGCTGGCGCTTTTTCGTCAATAAACTGCCAAATTTTATCTTTTATCCCCTGAAACTTGGCATATCCTTGTTTGAATTCACGCGGAAGTACAGCTACCGAAGTAACACCGATTTCCCTTTCGCTATCTTCGTTGGTGTGCGAAACACATTTAACTTTATAAATGTTTCTGTCATTAAAACATATCGCATTTTCAAAGTCGTCCAAAGACACCATTCTATTCCCGCTGGAAATCTGAGCGAACATCCTCTGAGCAGCACCATCTATAGTTTCCATATCCACGCCGCCCATAATCGGAGTCGGATTGTCAACATCTTCAACAGGACCAATTGAACTCACGAAGTCAACGATCTCATGTGATTCTATATTTCCATCATTACCATTACATATCGAATATTGCACTCGTATGCTCTCATTATATTGAGATGGAGGGATTTTACCGTTGCGCCCATCTCCGAATTTTATTTCTCCTTGAGAATAATCTATTTCATAAACTCTTTCATCCGGTCCATAGGCCATTATACTTGGCACCGGTTTCCATTTAACCCAAAGTTCCTCTAACTGCCCGAGGTCATCGTACTGAGCTTCAACCGAGGAAGGCGGTAGTTTTAATAATCTTTCCTGCTCATTTGTGGTTAATTTACCAATTTCATTGACCCAAACCTCAGTGCAAGAAGCGTTTTTTGAAGCAAGCGTACACACTTTGTTTTCTTCTTCAACATCAATAGCAAAATATTCCGGTTCTTTCGTGTCGCGCTGGATTAATCTTACGGCATTAAATTTAATGTCGTTAACAACCGGGCGACCTGCAATACTGCTATTTTCAGAATATCTTTTATCGGGATTTACAATTCTTATGAAATACCCCTCTATTCCAAAAATTTTTGATTTTTTAAAATCGCTTTTACCTATTAAAGTTACCGTATCTGTATGAGAAAAATCTTCGGTATTATCCATTATGTCAATATGTTTCCAAGCTGTGCCACCTTTGCGGTCATCCGCAAGATATTCCCACCTGAGGGTAGGATTAAATCGGTGGATGCCCTCTTCAATTTCAATCATAATTCTAATCATTCCGCGCGGAAGAGACCTGGAAAGGCACATATACATCGCGGGATACTTGCAAATATCGCGCACCATAATTTTTTGCAACACATTTTTGTTCAAACTAATT
>CAZDOV010000024.1:0-7513 GCA_964507135.1 uncultured Eubacteriales bacterium
TTTTGAAGAATATATGCGGTTTCAAGATTGGCGTGTTTATCGTGGGAATCTTTGACTTCTGTGCGTTTCCCGAAAAGTGCATCAGTTTCGTCAAAAAGCAAAATCACGTTGCTTTTTTTTGCTCCGTCAAATACTGCTGCAAGATTTTTTTCGGTTTCACCAATATATTTTGAAACGATTCGAGAAAGATCAACACGGCAAATTTCTAGATTCAGTTCGCTTGCAACGACCTGAGCAGCCATAGTTTTACCAGTACCTGGCGGACCGGTAAAAAGCATACTAAGACCCGTGCCATAAAGTATAGTATTTTTAAGCCCCCACTTATCGTATACCACATGTTTGTACCTAATTTGATTGCATGCTCGTATGAGAGCATTTTTTTGAGAGGCCGGCA
This sequence comes from uncultured Eubacteriales bacterium, assembly GCA_964507135.1. Lineage (GTDB taxonomy): Bacteria > Bacillota > Clostridia > Oscillospirales > Acutalibacteraceae > UMGS1491. Next base: position 395 of record CAZDOV010000024.1, read on the forward strand.
GAACGAGTTCGTCCAATTGATGTTTTTTCTTGATTATAGTTGTTTGACTTGAAAGCTGTTGGGTAATTTGAGCATATGCTGCATCAGAGAGCTTTTCGGAAGTTATCGGTTCGTGACTGGAACAAGATTGCTCCAAAACTGCATGAAATTTTGCGCGTTTAATTTGCAGAGGAGTAAGTTTGAACTTGTTTGACATATCGTGAATGCTTACATTATCGGATAATTTTACATTTTTTAGTTCTCGCTTCCAAAGTTTAAAGCTTTCTTCGTAGCTAAGATCTTCTAATTTAATAACAATGCTATGCCCGTCACGAAGAGATTCGGGTAAATGACTTGCTTCATCAAAGAAAACGAACACTCCATCCGTAAATTTTTTGACATCGCTAAATATTTTTTGAATATAATTTTCTCCAAAGCCATCAGTATCTGTAATTCTTTCAAATCCTCTCAAACAGATGAAGCCGTCCAAAAATGACGCCTCACGGCAAGCGCTCATTAATGCTTTTGCCATGCTTTCTGCTGTAATACAAGAAACATCAATGCAAACAACACACTTTTTTAGAATTTCACAAACTCGTGTCATAAGCGAAGTTTTGCCCATTCCATGCTGACCACAAATGCAGCAAAAAGCAGTGGTGTTTTCCGGCTTGTTTTTAAAAAATAATTCAATCTTTTTAGCTGTATTTTCTCTGATCAATAGCGTACCTTTTTTTTGAGGATAAATGACACTCAAACCGCTAATATCCATCTTTTTCTTGCCATTACTCATTATATTTTCAAATACGCGATTATCGATTCTTACGATTCCGTCATTGAAGCAAAATAAATCTAATTTCTCAGATAATGAAAAATAAATTTCAGAGTAATTTTTAATACCCCCAATTTCTTCCACGAAAAAATAGAGTCTAAAAACCGAAGGATACGTCAATACTTTATCGCTGTCTATTTTGAGAAATTTTTGCTTGATGCGCGGATCAAATTTGAATGCTAAGGCGGATACAATAAAAAACCATTCCATATCATTAAAATCATATATTTTTCTGAAATATACTCCGGCCAAAAATATATTTTCGTCTGTGATTTCAAGACGGTGTTTTACGTAATCTCTAGCTTTTTGCAAATCGTTTAACGCATTTTCCCTTATTTTTGAATAATTTTCACTTGAAAAACGATTTAAATAATACACAAGCATCATGTTCACGACTTGTATTTCATTGCTGATATACTCGTCGTGATTTTTATATCCAGTATTTGAAAGACTTAGGTCAAACATAACTTTGAATATATCTTCCATAGTTTTTTCCCCACCGTAAAATCTCCAAAATCTAGCACTGAACTTTAGTAGTACCAGGATTTGTTATCGTAATTACGCCACCCCAGTTACACATACATTTACTAGTTCCAGTAAGCGCAGGTTTGTTTTTGATTAATACTTTTGGTTGACCAGGTGCCCAGGGCGCTGCGATCACAGGTACGCATGGCATAGGGGTAAGCACTCCAAGAGCCGCCGCGGTTGCTGATGCCACGGTAGGGTTAGCCAAGGAACTGCACATCCCAAAAGATGGTATGTTTACCATTGGCTTATTGTCCATGATTACAGCTGCGAACTTGTTTTCTACCAAAATGTTGGGTGCTGAAGTTGGTATTAACGCTGCAGGGATATTGCCAAAACTGCACTGGCACTGTGCGGTCAATGCAACCATTTGAGCCACAATAAATCACTCCATATCTTCAGTTTCATCGGTTTCTTCAGTTTTATCGGTTTCTTCAGTCTCTTCGGTTTCATCATTCTCATCGGTTTCCTCAGACTCTTCAGTTTCTTCAGATTCATCAGTTTCTTCAGATTCACCAGATTCTTCAGATTCACCAGTGCCTTCGGATTCTTCAGATTCATCGGTTTCCTCAGACTCTTCAGTTTCTTCAGATTCATCGGTTTCCTCAGACTCTTCAGTTTCTTCAGATTCATCAGTTTCTTCAGATTCACCAGATTCTTCAGATTCACCAGTGCCTTCGGATTCTTCAGATTCATCAGTTTCTTCAGATTCACCAGATTCTTCAGATTCACCAGTGCCTTCGGATTCTTCAGATTCATCGGTTTCCTCAGACTCTTCAGTTTTATCGATTTCCTCAGACTCTTCAGTTTTATCGGTTTCTTCAGTCTCATCAGTTTCATCATTCTCGTCAGCTTCATCAGCTTCACCAGATTCGCCAGTGCCTTCAGCTTTACCAGATTCGTCAGTGCCTTCAGATTCTTCAGTTTCATCAGGCTCTTCTTCAGGCGGTTCCATTTTGGAAAGCAAAATGTCAGCGTAAAGCATTTCACAGGACTGTTCTTTACCAGTTATGTCAATTTCAGCAGTACCTTGAAAATCATTAAAAGTACATTCAAAACTGACAGTTTGTCCCTGCATGAATTGGCTTATATACGGCATTATTATTCTTCCCTGAGAATCTGTATTTAGATGCCAAACTGCATAAAATTTGCCATCAATCGGAACTTCTTTTTGAACAAAATCTCTTAAAATGTAGTTCTTCTTTTCTTGGTCAAAACTTGTGATAGTAAATTCATAGTTTTTTTCTCTAACTTTGTAAACATAGCTTTGGCCGAGTATACCGGGAGTGAAATCTTCGAGGTTGAGTTTCATAGCGTCACTTTTAGCAGCAACAGGCTCAATTAATTTTAAAAAACTGAGTTCATTGCAAAGACGTAGCATTACTTTTTCATTTTTGAGTGGTTGTGCTTCATGTTCAATATGGAGGTTAAAACGTGTCAACCTTTGCATCGCGTTATTGTTCATGGAATACGACATAGTGATCGGCATAACGATGGTTTCGTTTTCTTTTAAATTTATTTTTAACTCAATTGGCACATAACCTATACAAGATATGTTTATAGTGTAATCGCCAGGATATAAATTTGAAAAAACGTAGTGTCCGTCATCTTTTCGTGTATATGGATTTTGTTTTCCATTACAAAGTATCACTGCTGTGGTGATTGGCGACTTTGAATAGATGTCGTTAAGCAAAAACACGAGTGATGCTCTATGTAGCAGTCGCATTTTCGTCTCTCTCCTTAGTTAGGTTGGATTTTTTTGAAATTAATTATTAATTTTTCGGTTTTAATAACTATTCGCTCGTTGTTTCGGGATTATCTGTAGGTGAAGGAACATTGGCTGAAGAATCCGAAGTTGATGGTGAATCTGGAGCCAGAGCTGGAGCACTAGGCGTTGGTCCATTACTCTGCGGTGCGGTAAATCCAGGAGCAGCAGGAGCTGGAGCACTAGGCGTGAATCCATTACTCTGCGGTGCGGTAAATCCAGGAGCAGCAGGAGCCGGAGCACTAGGCGTTGGTCCATTACTCTGCGGTGCGGTAAATCCAGGAGCAGCAGGAGCTGGAGCACTAGGCGTGAATCCATTACTCTGCGGTGCGGTAAATCCAGGAGCAGCAGGAGCCGGAGCACTAGGCGTAAATCCATTACTCTGCGGTGCAGTAAACCCAGGAGCGGCAGGAGCCGGAGCGGAAGGTGGGCCCTGATTATCAGAATCGTTTTCTAAATTATCGCTGCCTTCATCATCATCGCCAGAGTCATCGCCTCCGCTTTCGTCATCTCCGTAATCATCGTCGCCGGAGTCATCGCCTCCGCTTTCGTCATCTCCGTAATCATCGTCGCCAGAGCCGTCGTCTCCACTTTCGTCATCTCCGTAATCATCGTCGCCAGAGCCGTCGTCTCCACTTTCGTCATCACCATAATCATCATCGCCAGAGCCGTCATCTCCGCTTTCGTCATCACCATAATCATCATCGCCGAAGTTATCATCACCACCTTCATCGTCTCCGTAATCGTCATCGCCATAATCGTCGTCGCCCTCGTCTTCATCTTCGTCAGGTCGCTGGGTATATTCATCATCAATATCTTCTTCTTTAATGAAGGTTTCATATTCCAACACTTTTTTGTAGCTATGTTGGTTGCTTGTTAAATGTACTGTTTCAACACGTTTTTTGGGTTTATGGACATTTTCGGAGTCTATTGCAACAGGCCCAACAATGTAAAATGACGATAATTTATAAGACTCACCGAACATGGTCCATACTTTGACTTTTTCTTCCATACTAAGGGGCAGCATGCTGATCGGAGCACTTTCTATCGGCATACCCACATTGTTTGGCATATATCTTTCAGGTATGACAGGGTTATCCTTTATGACTTGAATGATTCTTCCCATAATTCTTGCTTCGTCTAAGGCTTTTGCATCTACTTCGGCTTTGCTCTGAACTGAAATAACATAATAAAGTTCGAGCATAGCCGGCGGATCTTGCTTGCTTCCGTCAGGCAATGTTTTGCCTTCTTTGCTTGTTCCGCTTAAATCTTCCTTGATATCATATGGGTGAATGCCTACTATATATCCGCCGCGTTCCTTTGGGTCACAAATTCCTATTTTTTCAGATCTATCTACCGGTTCCGGAACTAATTTGTCACGTAAAAGCCCAAGAATTCCTTTGCCTATATCCGATATAATAGTATATTTTGCCATTGGCTATTCTCCTCCATAAGTTCACATTTATTTTATGTTTTACTTGGCATAGTTATCCTTTGTTAATTTGATTGGGTACGGATGGATTTTCTAATTGTACTAAATTGTTATAAAATATCAAAAATTCATGTTCAGCATCATATTTACAACCTATGTCATAAGCATCAGCAAAAAACTCTCCGGACATGTAGATAGTATTATCATAATTCAGAATCGGAGTAACCATATTTTTAGGTTCGTCATTCACATAACCAATATTTTTGCCGCTAACAATTTCTACAGTTTTATTCGGCGACTGTATCACCATTGTTGCGTTGTTGTACATATATTCAATTGTTCCGTCCACATATTGATATAGATCGTCAATCGCAAGCAATATATGTCCATCATACATTATCGGCGGATGTTTTAGATTAAAATGTCCATCAAAGAACATTACTTTTTCAGGTAAGACCACGTCTCCTTTACGCGCTTTAGAGGCAAACGCTTCACTACCTTCGATAAGCTTTTGATATTCGCCGTCACTGTATTCACTTCTTGCATAAGATTGTAAAATTGTAGCTGCAACAGATAATGTATCTTTTGCTGTTTCTAACTTTTCATCTTCGACCATATCATTATCTATTATTTCACTCAAAATCAAAAAATCGAGTAAACTGCGTTGCTGGACTGTAAGCAAAGTGACATCGCGCAAATCAATAAAGCTTTCAATTTCCGCCAAAAATTCTTTTAGTGTCTTAAAATTATCGTCACTAAGAGACTTTACTATAAGGAGCGCTTCATCTGAAACTGCGCCCTGTAAATCTTCTGCAACAGTACTCGAAGAAATTATTTTTGAAACCTGTTCGTCGATTGCGGCAATGGCACTGTTTTTCTTTTTCATAGCTTCGATGAGACTTTTTACGGAATCAAGCTGCTTTTGTAATTCGTAAGCTTCTTTCATGTTTGTGGCGTAATCCTGTAACGCTGTGTTCCCGATAAGTTTTGCTCTCTGGATAATTTCATCAAGCTTGTCCAGAATATTATCGATATCGCCAGAGGCTTTGAGGTCCTCAACAATTTTATCAATTTCTTCGTTTGTCAATTTTTTTTCGGCATCGGTCGAATAATCCAATGTTTCAGATTTCACGCTACTGCCAGAAGAATCTTCAGTAACAGCCCGAGCAATCGTGTAGAAAGTGAACATCAAGGTACCCATAGATAAAGCTGCTACAAAGACATTCTTTTCGGCTTTTTTAATTATTTTCTTCATAGTCCCCATTTATAAACAGCTCCTAGCTCAAAATAATATTGAAAATACATTAAATTATATTGTGGCACAAACGATTTTGTTTATCAATACCGAATTCATATCTATTGCTTAAAATTTTCGTTGGATTCATTGCAAAACAAGTTATTTATAATACATAACAAGTCACAATAAATAATGTCGAAAATAGTTAAAATGAAAGTTGCAGGATTACAATGTGATAATTTTTAAGATAAGTGATATAATCAAAATTCAAGTGTAAATTGATTTTATAGGCAGAACAGGAGAAATTATACTATGAAAGATAAAAAATTTTATGTTACAACCCCGATTTATTACCCATCTGGCAAGCCTCACTTAGGCACATGCTATAGTACTATTGCAGCGGATGTTATAGCAAGATACAGGCGTTTGCAGGGCTATGACGTTATGTTCACAACCGGTACTGATGAGCATGGGCAAAAAATCGAAATCAACGCTGCAAAAAACAAAAAGCCCCCGCAAGTTTATGTGGATGAGATAGCCGAAAATTTTAAAAATCTTTGGGAAGTACTTGGGATTTCTTACGATAAATTTATTCGCACAACGGACGAAAGTCATCAAAAAGTAGTCCAAAAAATTTTCAAAAAGCTTTATGATAATGGGAAGATTTATAAGGGTACGTACAAAGGATGGTATTGTACACCTTGCGAAACGTTTTTTACCGATAGCCAATTGCACGACGGTAAATGTCCAGATTGTGGGCGTGAAGTGATTTGGGCGGAAGAAGAAGCATATTTTTTTAAGCTCTCGGAATACGGTGATAAATTACTTGAATACTACGAGCAGCATCCGGGATTCATTGAACCTGAAGGCAGAAAAAACGAAATGGTACAGTTCATCAAAAGTGGGTTAGATGACCTTTGTGTTAGTAGGACCAGTTTCAAATGGGGTATACCTGTGGATTTTGATGATAATCACATAGTTTATGTGTGGCTTGATGCGCTCACGAACTATATTACATCCCAGGGGTATATGTCTGAAAATGATGAGAATTTCAAAAAATACTGGCCGGCAGATATACATTTAGTCGGGAAAGAAATTCTAAGGTTCCATGTGATAATTTGGCCTGCGATTTTGATGGCACTTGAATTACCACTGCCGCGAAAAGTTTTTGGTCATGGCTGGATACTTTTCGGCGACGGAAGCAAAATGTCAAAATCGAAAGGTAATGTTGTGGAGCCGCTTGATTTGTGCCAAAGGTACGGAGTCGATGCTCTCAGGTACTTTTTAATGAGGGAATTTTCGTTCAGCTCTGATGGGATTTTTACAAACGAAGCTTTGATTAACAGGATAAA
>CAZDOV010000025.1:0-7512 GCA_964507135.1 uncultured Eubacteriales bacterium
ACATTGATATGCCCGTCATATAAAAACTCTCGGTTCAAATTGATTTTTGCACCGAGAGTTGATTTTTAGAAAATTAACTATCAAAAACAGCACTGTATTTTTCTCTTATTTTATCGTAGCAACTTGTTGAAGCAGCATATCTCCACCATTCGTTAAAAAAACAAAACTTACCTTTCCATGGCTTGCATACACAGTGAGCAATCACCAAATTATCTCTCCCACGAACAAGCTCGTCCATAGTGTATTTATCCTTCGCTCGGAGCAAATTATAGTAGTATCTAAGCGCACTTGTATCGCAATAATAGTTAAATAGTCCATAGCGTGGATCAAGTTTGCCTATTTTATCTACGCATACAACATTTATTACCGTCTGATCATGCTGCACCAATCTATCATTATTTTCCTCTATAAACTTCTGAAATTTATTCACCATATCATCTTTTCGCAGTTCCCCAAGATTCACAAGCATAACCCCACTGCAAATACAATGATCGTTATGTACACCCAGACTTTCAGTCGCATCTACGGTATCATCCAAAAATCCCCTATAATAAAGGCCGTTCATATCTATTTTAAGCATCTGAGAGAGATCATCTAGCACCAAAGTATCTCCGTCTATCCACAAAGCAATATCAACATTCTGCGGAAGTACGTCTGACATGGAAAGTCTGTAGTATGCTGGCGTCGTAATATGGCCTTTATCGTTTGCGTTTTTATATTTTTCTCCCATATCCACCAAATTTATACTGCAATTTTTATATTTTTCTTCAAGCGATTTTAAAAGCGATTTGCTCTCATCGCTAAAGTTTTCCGGGTGCATTATATAGTAATCGTAAAACGTACCTGGATTTTTGTTTTCCATTGCGGAAGTAATTGAAACGACTGTCGGATATAGGTATCCATCATCCAGAGCCATAGCTATCGGAACATGTTGCGATGAAGCAGTCGCACGCTTGACAAAAAATATCATACAAATAATTACAAAAAACGACAATATACAGACATAAAACCACCTATTGGTTCTTTTTTTACATTTCATCCCACAAATTCTCCCTTATTTAATTTTCAAAAGCCGACCGTCTGCTTGTTGATTCTTGAGTTTCACCTTTATCCTCGAGTAAAACCACATTTATATCAAATGTTTGCGGATTCATATTGCGTGCAGAAATTCTGTAAATCGAAAGCCTCACGCTATCACCGGGTTTATGCGTATAAAGCTCCGCATAGAATGCATCCAAACTTGTGATATTAACGTCATTTATCTTCGTGATTATATCTTTAACTTGAACCCCTGCAGAACTGAGATTACTATGATTACTTATTTCAGAAACTATAATCCCCATAGGGACGTTATAAATCTGAGCTTGATAATTGCTAACCATTTTACCGGTAATCCCCAAGCAGACTCGTCCAGAAACATAACCTTTAGCGATGATATCATCAACAATACTTTTTACAGTATTACTCGGGATCGCAAACCCCATCCCCTCGCAATGCGCCACAGCAATTTTGCAGGAATTTATTCCAATTACTTGGCCGTACATATTAATAAGAGGGCCACCTGAATTACCGGGATTTATCGCAGCATCGGTTTGGATATGCTTCACCAAACTATTTGGCGATCCACTCGAAGAACGATTTATCGCAGAAACTATACCCTTAGTGAGAGAACCAGCAAAATTAAGGCCAAGAGGATTTCCGAGCGCCAAAACAGACGAGCCAACTTTAACTTCATCGGAATTCCCAAATGTTGCAGCTTTTAAACCATCTTTGTCAACTTTTATTACCGCTAAATCCGTTTTACTATCGAACCCTAGAACTTTTCCGGGAAGTTCCTGGCCATCATGAAAAACCACCTTGATCTGACCTTGAACCGAATTCCCCACAACGTGTGAGTTTGTTACTATGTAACCTTTTTCATTAATGATTGTTCCTGAGCCTTCGCATACTGGTTCAGAAATAATGTCAGCATTCGTATCATAAACTACAATCCCGACAACTGACGGAACGGCGACTGCATAAATGGATTCCGCTGTATATTCATCCGTATTTTGCGGCTTAGATTCAAATGTTATAGCAGACTCTCCATTAAATTCATCAACGTGTCTAGAATTCACCGAGCTTTCTGCGCCTAAACCAAATTTCAAATTACTGATTCCGCCATTTAGGGAATAAATTATATAAGAAATTAACGCGACTACGAGTAAAGTCAAAATTGTTATAACAGAAAGCAAAAATGCTTTTAGCCCTTTTTTCGAGCTATTCGGTATAACTATCTCGGAGCCGCCCACCTTTTCCCCTTCGGCAGCCATGTCACTACCGGCAAAATCATTTTCCACGTCGCCAATCGGCTCTGTTTCAAATCGATTCTTCGGCCAAAAGAAACCTTCTTCTGAGATGTCTATCGAATCATTTTCAAAATTATTATCATCCATGAAAAATCCCCCAAAATTATTCAGCAGTGGCACCCGCATCAAGCATGATGCTTTCAAACTCTTCCCCACTGAGTTTTTCGCGTTCAATGAGCGCCGTAGCTACTTCGTGAAGCTTTGAAATATTATCATTCAAAATTTTTTGAGCTTCCCTGTAGCAACCAAAAATTATCTTCTTAACTTCTTCGTCAATTTTTGCCGCGCTGCTCTCCGAATAATCTCTAGTGTGACCCATATCACGGCCGATAAACACTTCATCGTTATTCTGCACATAAACTACCGGCCCCATCACCTCGCTCATGCCAAAACGCTTTACCATAGATTTTGCCGTATTTGTAGCATGCTCCAAATCTGCACAAACTCCGTCAGTTGTATCATTGAAAATAATTTTCTCTGCAGCCATACCGCCTAAACATACCGAGATATACTCAACTTTTTTACTTTTAAAAGCGTAATGCTCTTCTGTTTCTGGATAATAAAGTGTATATCCTCCTGCTTGCCCTCTCGGAATTATAGAAATCTCTCGTACCTTATCATGAGTTTTACAAAAATATCCAACTATTGCATGCCCAGCTTCGTGATAAGCAGTTTCTTTCTTTTCTTCAGGAGTAATAATCTTAGAGCGCTTTTCAGTTCCAACTGAAACCTTTGTCGTAGATTCCTTGATTTCAGCCATTGTAATCGCTTTTAGGCCTCTTTTGACAGCTAAAATAGCAGATTCATTCATCAAATTTTCAAGGTCGGCTCCCGTAAATCCCGCAGTTGCTTTTGCAACATCTTTCAACTTGACATCTGGCCCAAACGGTTTGCCCTTCGCATGGACTCTCAAAATTTCTTCGCGTCCTTTTAAGTCAGGATAGTTTACAACAACCTTCCTGTCAAATCTTCCAGGACGCGTGAGCGCACGATCCAATATATCTGGGCGATTTGTGGCAGCTATAACAATAATACCTTCATTTTCACCAAAGCCATCCATTTCTACGAGAAGCTGATTAAGCGTTTGCTCACGCTCATCATGGCCTCCACCAAGCCCTGCGCCTCTTTGGCGACCAACAGCATCAATTTCATCTATAAACACCACGCTGGGGGAATTTTTCTTTGCTTGTTCAAATAAATCGCGAACCCTGGAAGCACCAACACCAACAAACATTTCTACAAAATCCGAACCGGAAATTGAAAAAAACGGAACGCCGGCTTCTCCGGCAACAGCTCTTGCAAGAAGAGTCTTACCAGTTCCCGGAGGACCAACAAGCAAAACTCCTTTAGGAATTCTTGCTCCTAAATCTAAATATTTCTGCGGACTTTTGAGAAAATCTACAACTTCGGCTAACTCTTCTTTTTCTTCATCAGCGCCAGCAACTTCCGCAAATGTAGTCTTTCGAGATTCTTTGTCAAGATCTTTTGCTTTGATTTTCCCAAAACCAAATGAACGGCTACTGTCCCCCATGATCGTAATTTTACGAGCCAAAAACCAGCCCACAAGGCAAAGTATTAAAACAGGAAGCAAAACAAAGCTAAACAAACTTGTAAGCCACGACATGTCTGCGGGTTTCACTAAATTATAAACCATTGGATTATCAGGATTTTCAGCATTGTACTCATTTATATAATCCTTGATATCCATGTAAATCAAATTAACGCTCGGCGCAGTATACTTAATTTCTTCTCCGCCATTAAGCTTAATATTCATATCTCCGGAGCCCAAATTCATATCATACTCCACGACTTCGTGTTTCTTAAAATGCTCCACTATTTCGGAATAGTTATAGGCTTTTTCAGGAGTAATACCATTAATTATGATAAAAGCCAAAATAATACAAATTGGCAACGCCAAAAATGCCAGTATACTCCGAATCACCTTATTTTTGTTTTCCAATTTCAAATCCTCTCTTTCATTTATTCAAATACCCACACTGAGATACTTTCAAAATTTTATATTCTAGGAATTTACTTACTAATATATTTCACTTTTACATCGCATATGCAACAAAGCAAGAATTCTAGCAAGACCTTAGAACTTAACTGCTAAGTATAAGTCAAACTAAGAGACAGCACGTGCTGAGTACTACCACTCGGTGCATATTTTGCAGAAACACCAATTCCTTCAATCCAAACAACATCGCTGCCATGCGCGAGCAACAAAGTGCTTTCTCTCTTTTTGGTAGGTATTTTATACTCATTTAAAAGTTTTTTAACAGTTTTTGTAACGTTCCGCCGCGGTACGGCAAACTTATCACCGCCGTTTCGAAATCTAAAGTGACACAAACCAGGCAATTTTTCGTAATCCAAAAAACAATTGCTAAGTGAACCGGTATCGTTCTGCGCCTTTTTGTAATCGTGCACAGAGATAACTTTAATTATGATATTAATCTTAATATCTGTCAAGAAATTCTCGCCCAACCGCATTTCTTGCTTAAAAACGCTCTCTTTATCAATTTTATTCCGATGTGAAATATCTTTCAAAAAAAGAATGCCATTTTTGCAAACCAAACTTTTATTCATACCAACCGAAATTGCTCCTTGGCCAAACTTCACAATTTTTTCAAGAATTTTAATATGCTTACACTCTGCCGTTTTGCCAGAAGTTTTGAAAAATATTTCCGCCAAAGCTCTCCTCTTTATCGAAATATCAGCATCTCGGATTTTCGAAATATCATAGCCGTTTTCAGTTTGAGAACGTTTTAAAAGGTCGTTGGAGATATTACTCAAGATTTTATTATCCTGACGCAAATTTACAATTAGTCTTCCAACAGCTTGTTCAAAGTTAGGATTAATGCCTTTTAGGGCCGGGATCACATCCAACCGAATTTTATTTCGAGTATAATCTCGTTCAAAATTAGAACTGTCATGCACATAATTCAAATTATTTAACCCACAATATTCTTCCACTTCGCCCCTAGTAACATTAATCAGCGGTCTAATTATATTTCCGCGAACAGGAGGGATCCCGCAAATACCTTTGAGGCCTGAACCCCTCGTCAAATTAAAAATAAGCGTCTCACAATTGTCAGAAAGCGTATGCGCAACTGCAATTTTTGAATTATTCGAACCATTAGCGTGTTTATTAAAAATTCTATATCTTTCAACTCTACCTGCTTCTTCTGCGCCAATTTTGTTCATTTCAGAAATTTTTCGAATATCAACACGTTCTCGCACCAAAATCAAACCAATATTGTTGCAAAAATGATTCGCAAATTCTTCATCACGCTCGGATTCATCGCCACGCAAGCTATGATTAACATGAACGGGTATTATTCTTATATTTAGCTCAGACTTTTTTATAAAATCGTTCAAAAAGTAAAGTAATGAAACCGAGTCGGCCCCGCCGGAAAACCCAATCACAATTCGGTTAACACTCGCCAACATATTATATTCAGAGATAGTATTTCGAACCTTAATTTCAAAATCAGTAAGCACTGCGTCGTACCTCCTGAGCTGTAAACCGCATATATTCGCCTTGCCAATGTAGCGGTATACTTCTCGTTTCACCGTGACGATTCTTGGCGACTATGCATTCTCCGCTGTTCTTATCCTGATTTTCGTCCTGGCCGTTCATGTCATAATAACCATCACGGTAAAGGAACATAACAATATCAGCGTCCTGTTCGATAGAACCCGAATCTCTCAAATCTGACAAAACAGGCTTGTGATCTGTGCGTTGCTCACTTGCTCTTGAAAGCTGAGATAAAGTTAAAACGGGAACGTCCAGCTCTTTTGCCATTATCTTAAGATTTCGAGTGATTTCGGAAATTTCCTGAACTCGATTATCAATTCTTTTTGCACTGGCCATAAGTTGCAGATAATCTATAACGACTAAATCAACGTTCCCGAGACGGCGAAGCTTGGCCTTTATCTCAGGAACAGTAATTCCAGGCGTATCGTCTACATATATCATGGCTCTTGAAATAATCCCACCGGCTTCAACTAAGTTCTCCCAATCTTTATCTCCAAGCTTACCGGTACGCATCAATTGACCCGGAATACGACCCTGTGTTGAAAGCATACGCGACGCCAATTGTTCTTTTGACATTTCCAAAGAAAAAAAAGCAACCTTTTTCTCTTTTACAATAGCGGCGTGCTCAGCAATATTAAGCGCAAAACTGGTTTTACCCATACCAGGCCTAGCTGCGAGCAAAATCAAATCCGTTTTGTTGAGCCCCATTATGACCCGATCTAAATCTTGTATTCCAGTTGGAATCCCCACATAATCAAGGCCATCTTCAGAGTTTAATCTGTCTAACCTGTCATACGTCTGAATGATAATTTCGTTAATTCTTTGGAGCCCTTTGCTATCTTTACCGCGCCGTATGTCAAATATTTTCTGCTCTGCCGAATTTAAAAGCTCTGAAGGATCTAAACTTTCATCTTCTGCATCACGCAATATTTCTCGAGCGGCATTCATCAAGACTCTAACATTATGCTTATTTTTTACAATATCTGCATAAAATTCCACATTGGAAACTGCCGGCACGATCTGCGCGATCTGAAGAAGATACGTCTTAAAGCCACTTTCATCACTTTTATCCTCGACCCTGAGCTTGTTTAAAACGGTTACATAGTCGATAGGCTCCCCCACAGTGAACATATCAAGCATAACCGAATAAATAATCTTGTGATTAGCCAAAAAAAAGTAATCTGGCGTCGGCACGATTTCCGCAACTTTGTTCAGACACGACGAATCGATAAGTATAGAACCCAAAACAGATTGTTCCGCTTCCAAACTATACTGCAATTTTATTGTTCCACTCAAATCTGAATTAATTTCATTAAATTCCAGCATAGCTCACTCCAAACTCTAAAAATAACCGTTCAAATTTGTCCTTTCGTCCAGCAGCTGTGACAAAGCGTTATGTACTTATCTTTCCCCCCTATATCAATCACGTTTCCTTCGTAAATTATTTTATTACCGATATACCGTGCATCGACTATCGCTTTAGTGCCACACTTACTGCACATTGACTGGATTTCACGAATAGTATCGCAAACTTCAATAATCCGCTTGCTACCCTCAAACAGGTGGCCGGTGTAATCATTCCTGAGACCATAGCACATCACCATTACGCCATCGTCGGCAAATTCG
>CAZDOV010000026.1:0-7498 GCA_964507135.1 uncultured Eubacteriales bacterium
TTATTAGTTTTAAAAATAATAAAAACTATTAAAAGCATAAAAAATTAACCGTCTCATTCAAATAATCGGTTAATTTTTAACACCATTTATTGAAGGGGCTAACCGTTTAAATCGGTAAACTTCCCTTGCTTTTTATTGTATCAGACTTTTTAAAAAAGTCAACTGCTTTAATTATACAAAAAATCGATATAAATGAATATGGTATGACACCGCCACATGCACAGACTCAAAATTTCAAAGCGTGGAGACGGCATCATGATTGGATGTACCATAAATCCCATTGCTTTAGCTATAGGGCGGAACAAGAATTGATGTGTTTCGTATTTAGCTGTAACTTATGTTATCGTTTTGAAAAAACGCAAAATTAGTGTTGCAATCTGATTGAAAATATGCTATCATATATTAAAATCAAAATAAAGAGGTTTAAACTTATGAAAAACAATAAATACAAAAAAGCTCTTGCACTAGTTTTGTCTGTGTCGCTTGTAATGCCGTGCTATGCCGCAAAACCTCAATATACGCAAAATCCGAACACCGGTTTGCACGTAAAGCGTGCAGAACCATCTCCCGAGGATACACAAAATCGAGAGCAACCACATCCCAACAAAAACAGCAAATCTGACATCGCTTTTTGGAGCGTGCTCGGTTTGGCAGTGGCCTTTGGTGTGGGCGCTATTGCAACGAGACACCATAATAATACTGGAGATACGATTGGTTTCAATAGGCGTAAAGATCTTGTGAAAAACTATGATTTGCCTGCGGATTCGTTTGACCGTGTCCGTTTGAATAAATTACGTGTTTATGTTCATAAAGATTTGTGTGAAAAATTATATATTCAGAAAATTTTGTATGTGAAACATGTTGAAAACAAAGTTTTTCCGAATATCACAAGCGGGGATTTTTTTCCGTGCGCCACGCACATATATTTAAATAATAAATGTATTTCCGGCGGCGAGTTTAAGGCCGAGGATTATAAACTTATATCCGACGATTATCTGAAACTATTTGCTTTGAGCTGTGTCTGGGGGCTTAAAGCCAAAGACGATTTCCCGAAATTCAGGGCAACCATTGAGACAAATGGCCCAGGAGTCAAAGAAGAACAAGATGAAACAAAAGACATTGCTGCCGCTATTGCATTGTTAACAAAGTTTATAGATGAGTTTAAGCAAGCTCGCGGCGGCTTAAAAGAGGCCTTCAAATCAATAACAACGCCGAAGACTTTAAAAAAAGAATGTTTAGCAGGACAATTAGATGAGAAGTTTAATCCCTACGTACAATGCCGTACTTTCAGTGCTAAAACTCAGCAGTGGGCGGCCCAATGTAATCGCGTCATAGACGACTCACGAGCAGTTGAAATTTTAAATCGCTGCCAGAACGAAACCAACGCCAACTTACGGGGACAGTTAACCAAGCTTGAGGGTTTAGTCAGCGATGTATTAGATGCGCGCGATTTTTGTAGTAATATGGTATCTGACTGTGAACAATATCGTGATGCTTTATCCAATTTTCAATCTATTTCATCTGTTGGTTTGCGTAATGAACGCTTTAATTAAACTGTGAGCATTTTGAATGGTTTTGTGAACAACCATCGCTTAGCGGTGGTTGTTATTGTGGCCAATTTTAGAAAGTTTTACGCAAATCCTATGAAATTTAAAAAAGATGAAGGGTAAAATTTCTGCCCATTAAATTTATTTTAATTGTACGGGGAATAAATCCCGATGAATGATATGAAAAAAGCGGTGGTTTTTCTGGTGTGATAATGGCTGAGACGTTTTTTTCAACCACAACGAATCCTAGCATCATAATCAGCACGATTGCCGTGGAAAACGCGGAAACAAAAAAATATTTTTTCTTGTTAAACATATTTTCCCCTTCCTCAATTTTTTAATCTTTAATTTTTTAAATCGTTTAATAATTTCGCAAGTGCTTCGCCCAGCATTACGCCGGTGCGTTTGGCTTCTTCCAGTGTGTTCATATCGCTGCCTACTTCTATTAATAATGACCCTGGAGTTAAATGTTCGTTATATTTAACCTTTGCGAAACGTAGCGGTCGTGTTATCCCTGGGAACATAGATTCTGCGTATTTTTGAACCCTAAGAGCAAAGCGCAAGTTTTTTCTCCAATTTGGGAATCCCAATCGCTCATCGGGGTCACATCCGGAAATGATCATTATTTGAGCGGCTTTTTTGTTGTCGTACTTAAACGTCGGTTTGATTTTCCCTGTATCGGTTGTTCCCAAACTATCGCGATGAATGTCGATGACAACCTGAATAGATGGATATTGATCAAGATTTTTTTTGATGGTTTGGGCTGAACGAGAGTATGAACCGTTATAAGACGGATTGTCGTGACAGGTTGTGTCGTGGATGGCTTTTATTCCGCGCTCGATCAATTTATCAGTGACAGCTTGGCCGACAGCAGTTACATTTTTCGCGTTTTCTAACGAACGGGGATAGAAATTTTCATAAAAAAATCCAGAATCTTCATACATGTAGGATTCTGACGTATGCGTGTGAAAAATCAGAACTTGCGGGTCGTTTGTTTGTTTGATGGATATTTCTGGATTAATACCAAGTTCAGTTTCAAAATTGATATCTTGATCAGTTGAATTTTTGATATAAAAATTTTGACATTTCGTTCCACCTGAGCCAATTTGGCTTTCAATTATTCTGTGAGTGGGGCCTTCGCCGCGAAAAGCGGTTTGGTTGTCAGGTTCGAGAATTTCAGGAAGCCTAGTTGTGCTCACATCCGGAATTGTTTCCTCGTTTTTTTCTGTTGATTTATTATTATTATTTTTCAAATTTTCGAATAAATTCGAACCAAAATGAAACTTTGTGTAATTTTTTTGCCGTGGGAATATCGATTTTGCTGCTAAAATACCAAATTCGTTCTGCGGGGATTTTATTTTTTTAATTTTTGCGAAAACACACGAAAAAGTGATTATTGTGGAGCAAATGGCCATTGCGTCAAGCGCTTTGCTGAAAATCTTTCTTTTTAACGTAGCATCCATATATTTTTACGACCCTCCCGCGTTTGGCTGTAAAACAACAAGTTTTTGATAATTTTATGAATAATAAGGCTGTTTTATGCCAGGTGAAAATGTTGTTTGGTTATAAGCACATAAAAAAATCAAAAATATTAGCTGCTAGAAATCATTTTAACTAGAAGAATTTTTTTAGATTAAAAAATAAAAAAGTCTGTCGAAAAGTGTTGACAAATATCAGATAATAAGTTATAGCATAACTGTATTTTGAATAAAGGAAAGGGAAATGATTATGAAACTTAAAAAAATTTATGCATTACTTTTGTCCACGGCTATTGCGGCCACAAGTTGTGCTCGTGCAGTTAACCCCCGTGATACGGCAGATTATTCACAATGGGGCAGCCTTAAAACATACCCACTAGGCGATTCCTTGTGGGTTCCTGGTGAAGTGGGCAAAATAGAATGGGAACAAGCTTACAAATGCATGGAAGATATAGCTTGCATTGTAATGCGTGCCGTGAGAAATGGTGAAAGCGGTTTGATGCGAAACAACGTGGAAATTTGTAAGCATTTGGTAGACAACGTGGTGGACGGCGTAATGTGGAACCCGAAGGACGGCTTCTGTGGCGGTAAACATGATGAATGGTGGCGAAAAATTGTAGTAATACATAAGGAACGTGAGTTTTTAGACTTACTTAGGATTCTTGCGCTGACATATAGAGAGTACCTCTTGAAGAAAGTAGACGTTTCTACTGATGCTGTAAAGGCTGGATTCGCCGGTTATGACTACGATACTGTTGCACAACGTCTTAGCAAATGTATTTGTTGTATGTTCAACTGTTACGACCATACTGTAAACGCCGCGTGTTATGCCCTGAACTGTCATTTGAACGAATTTTTTGCCGAACATGCGGTCGGTAACCGTTTATCCACACCGGACGTGCCTTGGGATACTGTTAATTTTGATGATTTTTTAAAGAAAATTTCCGGTTATACTGTCAATAGCGTTTCTAACAGCTTAGGCGAACTGCCCCTCAGTTCCAAGCCTACCGAAACTAGTCCAAGATCTGAGATCACCACTAATCTCTCCCCGCACATTTGTTCCAGCTCTACCGATGCCACCGACGATGATTACGATGCTGACGATGCTGACGATGACGATGACAGTAGATTCCCGTGCGCCAAGTCGCACGTTGCCAAAGTCAAGTTGGCCGACACCGCATCACCGGATGTAATCGACTTTTTTAACCACGAATTGAACAACCCTTTTCATCAATTTTTTCTGAACCCCACCACTGCCCGTAAGGCCCGCGCTGTCGCTCACGCCATTTGTGATGTGCGCAAACAGATAGCTTCCGGACTCGTGAGCCGTGTACCCCGGGTAACCGAGGTTTTTAATTCGGCTTTAAAATCTTATGATGCAGATATAGCTAACGAACTGGCCTGCCGTGACTCATGGGAAGAGTTTGGATATTATCAGCCTGACTATGATAACGCCGAGGGCGACGGCACTCTTTACCAAACCTCTATGAGCCAACTGCTCACTGACTGTCACAATTTGTTACCTTCAACGGGCGGGTCTGTTACGGACGCCAACCAAGAAATCATTAGCCAATCATCGTTTAGGTGCGCAAAATATATATTGGCATATATAGCTGATAAAGATAATAAAATATTGAAATTTACACCTAAAGCAGATTCCCATACCATGGAACTGATTTTGCTTTCTGAGATATCCAGTATACTTGACCCGCGTGCCAGCCACCAATCGAAAGCCAAACTTGAGTACGCTTACTTTTCTTTATACCGTGATTATCTTCTTTGCATTAGGGCGGCATTATTGCCTGATAACGAAGGAAAAATAAGAAACAATGCAGATTTGAAAGCCTATCTACAGGAGCACTTACCGAAGCTTGACGTACGTGCCAACCCGGTTGTTGAACCAAGCAGGACCGTTACACCTGATTATGAACAGAAATATTTTGACCTTGCTTTTCACCATGCCCTGATTTTACGCGAAATTCTCTTAGCGGGCAGCCCCGCTGAGCGCGAAGAGCGTTTAAAGAAGTCCAACTGTTCGTATGCGGCGGAAAAAGACACTATATTTAAACAAGTTATGAAAACTGTTTCTGGGCCGTTTGGCTTTAAACGCACGCCATCAGGCAATAAAATCTTAAAATCACCGATGATGTCAAAGTCTGGTCAATATTCTCTTGCTAAAGACGATGAAGATTGGTCTTCTGATAGCTCGAGCAGTTCAAGTAGCTTCAGCGGTTCGTCAACGCCAGTCGCATCTACAACGGCAAATAGCACTCCCGTTATGCAAATTTCTCAGCAATCGTTCACATCCATGCTGCCCGGGACCTCATCTCGGCAACAAACGAGTTCGGAGCGACGTCACACCATTCAACCCGCAAACACTGTTGCTTCCAGCACGTCTACCAATTTGTCGGAATCAATTATGCCTACCGCTTTTCCTCCGCAGACGCCGACGATAATACCAACTCAGTCTCAACCTCAATGCGCCGGTCTAAACACCTTTGCTTCGCCTAACAGTTCGTCGATGCTTACTGTACCCAATAGCTTTACCTTGCCAAATGTGATGACCGCTTTAAATCAACCGTATGTCGCGACAGATAATTCTGACACTTTACTTC
The DNA here is from genome assembly GCA_964507135.1 of uncultured Eubacteriales bacterium. Classification (GTDB taxonomy): domain Bacteria; phylum Bacillota; class Clostridia; order Oscillospirales; family Acutalibacteraceae; genus UMGS1491. Next base: position 5,641 of record CAZDOV010000026.1, read on the forward strand.
GCATGAGACAGAGTGAACCACTTGTTAAATCGCTTATTAACAATATCAAAATTAATCCTTACAGCATTTTTAACATGTATGTCAATAGAATGATTATGTTTAATCAGTGTACTGTAGGCATGAGCATAAATAATGTCACGACAGCTAGAGCAACATTGCAAGATGTGATCAATAATTATTTAAACTTACGCACTCAAATTAACTATTTGCATTTTACTCCGGCTCAAGTGGCGACAGACTCATCTATGTTAAACCAGTTGTGGTGTATATCGAAGTTCCTGTATGCTTTTTTTGCGGGTGACGGATTGATATTCCCATCAACACCTACCCCAAATGAGATACAGCTTTATCAAGTTGTTTTTGAAGGGTTATTCAATTAAACAAAATGTAAGTTCTGAAATCCGACAGCGTCGCTTGCTTTGGCGGCGCTGCTGCTATGTTAGGCAGCAAAATTTTGAGAGCTCGCGGTAATTTTGAAAGATATTCGGTTGATTTATTGAAGGTCGATTTCTATAATGAAAAGAGTGTTAAAAATATAGACTTTCTAACATTTAGGAGGAAAATATGGAACAATTGTCGTCGTTAGAAATAAGAGATAGATTTCTTTCGTTTTTTAAGGAAAAGGATCATATGGAAATCACAGATTCTTCGGTTATCCCTAAAAATGATCCCACGCTACTTTTTATAAATTCAGGTATGGCGCCAATCAAGAATTATTTTACAGGTGTTGAGCAGCCGCCTTACCCGCGACTTTGCGATGTGCAATCATGCATTCGTACTATCGATATTGATTCGATTGGCGATAAGCATCATTTGACAAGCTTTCAAATGTTAGGTAGTTGGTCTATAAATAATTATTTTAAAGAGCATGCAATAGCTCTTGCGTTTGAGTTTTTAGTGGAGAGATTGGGCATCCCTAAAAGCAAGCTTTATGTTACAGTTTTTTCCGGCGACAGTGAGCTTGGGATTCCGTGCGATGATGAAGCGTATGAATATTGGAAAAAAGTGGGGATGCCCGAAAACCATATTATTAAGTGCGGGAAAGACGATAATTTTTGGGGTCCGACGGCTGAAACTGGGCCTTGCGGGCCTTGTACGGAAGTGTTTTTTGATACCGGAGAGGGCGAAGAATATCAACCCGGGGGGATTTTTGATACCAAAAAGCGTTATATCGAAATTTGGAATGCCGGCGTTTTTATGCAATTTAACAAAAATGCCGATGGAAGTTTTAGTAAATTAGGTTTTAAAAGCGTTGATACTGGAGCGGGGTTGGAGCGTTTATCGATGGTTTTAACTGGCTGTGAGTCGGTGTATGAAACCGATCTTTTACGCCCTATAAAAAACAAAATCAAAGAACAAATTGGCAAAAATATCGATATGTTCCCTGAAAAAGATATTTCAATTATGACGGATCATTTGCGTACGGTATGTCTGATTCTTTCAGAAAAAGTTTCACCTTCTAACGAGGGGAGAGGGTACATTCCCCGCAAACTTATTAGAAGATGCATGATGATTGTCGCAAAACATAAGGCTTTGGAATTTGATTTTTCTGAGGTAATCGAATTTATTTTGGAAAGTTATAAAAACATTTTTCATAGGTTTGCAGATAATAAATTATATATACTAGATGAGTTCAGAAAAGAACATAATAAGTTTAAAAAGGTTTTAGATAGTGGACTTGAAAGATTAGAAACTATAAAATCAGGTTCAAACGAAATTTCTGCGGAGGAAGCATTTGAATTAGTTACAACTTATGGCATGCCGATAGATATAATAAAGGTCTATGCAAATGAGAACGATTTGGAATTGGATGAGTCGGGATTCGAAGCTAAGCTTGAAGAGCACAGAGAAAAGTCTA
>CAZDOV010000027.1:0-7402 GCA_964507135.1 uncultured Eubacteriales bacterium
CAATGAAAAAATCTATGTAAAATGAAAAACATCAAGGCCTTCTATGGTAAAATATAAAAATGGAGGCCTTCGTGTTCGTCTGTTTTATAGAGTTTTTACGAGCTCAAAAAGGCAAAAATGATGTCTATTTTTATAGAATATTTTCAATTGTGGGTATTTCGATATTGCGGAGATTTTCTAAGCTTGAAAGCGCTTGTGTGCTGCTAACCCAAAAATCCGAATATTCATCATCAATATTAGTTAGGCTTGTTTTCATGATTTCGATAGCCTCTTCGATTTTTTCAAGGTTTTCGTGATGAACAATCATAGAAAGAAAAAACTGTTTGCTTTTCCATTCTTCGCTCAAGGTGTTGGTTTTTTGCTTTGCTGAATTTTTTTGTTCTGAGGCAACGCACAATTGAATTTTGTTTATTTTTTCAATTGTTTTGGCCGAAGAATCGATAGTATAATATAAGCAAAATCCGCATATTGTCAAAACGATACCCAATAAAACCCACACATTTTTCAGCTTTTTCACGTTGAAATCTCCTTTTTAATAATATTGAATTCTTTTGATTTGTTTGCCGTCATTATAAATACGTCTTCGAGGCGTGTTTTCTCTTTTTTTAATATTTCTTGCAACCATTTTTGGTTTAGTTCGCAAAATTTTAGTGATTCTTCAGATACCACACCGTCGCTAACTATTATGGCATCAATAGACGGTTGAGGAAGGTTAAGACCGAGCGAAGAAGCATTTGGGGGTTGTTTTTCCGATTTTTTGAGAAGGCTCATTTGTCCGTTGGTTTCCATGATAGCGTACCAAACGTCGCCAAGAGAAAAAACGTCGAGTTCTCGGAGCTGTTCCATCAAGTCTTCTGTATTGAGACGCAAATATTTCATTGCGTCTTGATTTATTTTGCCTTCTTTTATGACTACTACGGGTTTGCCGCAAACAATTTCATGTATTTTTTTGTTCTTTAACATTAGGCATGAAACCGTTATCTCACAGCAAATCAGTATTGCGATGGGGAGCAAACTGGCAAGTAGTGGTTTTGCAGGGTCTTCCATTGGTATAGCTGCGATATTCGAAACCATGATCGTTATTACAAGCTCAGAAGTTTGTAGATCACTGATTTGTCGTTTTCCCATCATTTTTATTGCAAATACTATCAAAATGTAAAGTATAGCTGTGCGAATTAGTGTTACAGTCATAGATGCTTCCTACCTTTTATTGATGATATATCGAAAAATATTATTTACAAAAATACTGATATATATTCAAAGGCAATGCGATTTAAAAAAATTATGATTTTTTATATATAAAATAAAACATTATTTTTTTGAAATTTAACACGCAACTGTTTTGGTTTGTAGTCAAAATTCGACACGCTACTTTTGTAAATTGTTGTAGAATAGTGGCAAACAATCCAAAATAGAGGTGATTTATAGCGCGAATTGCCACTATTTATGACATTTTTTGAAAGTAAAATTTGCGCGATTACGTAAATTGATGATATTTTTATTTTGGAGATTTTGGGCGGCATGATCGATATTAAGTTTAAAAAAATAATAAAAACATTGAACATATATTTATTTTTAGGTAAAGATTATTTTTGCAGTGTGGCCGTATTATGAGTAGTTTTTTCGTTCAATTGATAAATCGCCTAGCCTCTGGGGATACACTTTCCGTAGATGAATACGAGTTTCTTATTGCTAATCGAACTCCTTTGGCGGCAAAACTTTTAGCCAAATATGCAACTAATGTGCGTAAAAAAGTGTATGGCACAGCGGTATTTATTCGCGGTTTGATAGAAATTAGCAATATATGCCGCAATGACTGTTTGTATTGTGGTATTCGTAGGAGTAACAATTTTTGCTCTCGATATCGGCTATCGACTGATGATATTGTTTCGTGTTGCGAAGAAGGATACGCTCTCGGATTTCGCACTTTTGTATTGCAAGGTGGCGAAGATGGATATTACACCGACGAACGCTTGTGCGAAATATTACGTACTATCAAAAAAAAGCACAGCGACTGTGCTGTTACGCTTTCGCTGGGGGAGCGTTCTGCAGAAAGTTATCGAAGACTTTTTAATGCTGGAGCGGATCGCTATTTGTTGCGCCACGAGACAGCCGACCCTGAGCATTACGCAGTTTTACATCCACCAGAATTGTCATTTGAAAATCGTATGTGTTGTTTACACGATTTAAAAAACATTGGGTATCAAGTGGGGTGTGGGTTTATGGTTGGAACGCCTGGACAAACTCCGCGCCATTTGGCAAAAGATCTTGATTTTATTCAAAAATTCAAACCTCATATGTGTGGTATAGGCCCGTTTATACCGCATTCGAATACGCCGTTTAGCGGGGAGCCTGCTGGTACGCTTGAATTAACGTGTTACCTTTTATCAATTGTTCGTTTGATTTGTCATAACATTTTATTGCCATCCACCACGGCGCTTGGCTCAATTGATCCGTTTGGGCGCGAAAAGGGAATCCTTGCAGGAGCAAATGTGGTAATGCCAAATTTATCTCCTCCGTCAATACGAAAAAAATATTCTTTATACGATAACAAAATCGTTGACGGTGCGGAATCCGCACAGTGTAAGGAGGTGTTGTCTGAACGCATAAAATCGATCGGATACAGAATTGTGACCGATCGCGGTGACGCTAAGCCGCTATGAAAAACTGAGCTAACAAACTTAAGGAGTATTCATTGATGACAAATTACAATCCCAAGTCTTTAAAAGCAGAAGAATTTATAAACGACAGTGAGATAAGAGAAACACTTGCCTACGCTGAAGCGAATAAAAATAATGTGGAACTGATTGATGAAATTTTAGCGAAAGCGCGCCCCCGAAAAACCGCTACCGGTTACATGTGTTCGGGATTATCGCACCGAGAGGCTTCGGTTCTTTTGGCGTGTGACATAAAAGAAAAAGTTGAAGAAATTTACAAAATTGCCGAAGAAATCAAACTAGCATTTTATGGTAATCGTATTGTTATCTTTGCTCCACTTTACTTGTCGAATTATTGCGTGAATGGATGCGTTTATTGCCCTTATCACGCAAAAAATAAACATATTCCACGAAAAAAGTTAACGCAAGAAGAAGTAAAGGCCGAGGTTATTGCTCTGCAGGATATGGGCCATAAACGATTGGCTATCGAAGCAGGAGAAGATCCGATAAATAATTCTATCGATTATATTCTCGAGTGTATTAACACCATTTACAGCGTACACCATAAGAACGGCGATATTAGACGTGTAAATGTGAATATTGCTGCGACTACAGTAGAAAATTATCGTAAGCTAAAAGGTGCCGGAATAGGTACTTATATATTATTTCAGGAAACATATCACAAAGAAAGTTATCTCAAATTACATCCCACAGGTCCTAAACATGATTATGATTATCACACGGAAGCAACGGACAGAGCAATGGAAGGCGGCATAGATGATGTGGGACTTGGTGTGCTATTTGGACTTGAAACTTACAAATACGAATTTGCCGGACTTCTTATGCATTCTGAACATTTGGAGGCGGTTCACGGGGTTGGACCGCATACCATAAGCGTTCCTAGGTTAAAACGTGCCGACGGTATCGATCTGAACCAATTCAATAACGGAATCAGCGACGAAACTTTTGCTAAGATTACTGCGTGTATTCGCCTTGCCGTACCATATACTGGGATTATCATATCAACTAGAGAAGACGAAAAAATTCGTTCTAAACTTTTGCAGTTAGGGGTATCACAAGTTTCTGGTGGTTCTCGTACCACGGTAGGGGGTTACGCCGGCTATTCCGCAAACGAACGCCCACACGACACGGAACAATTTAGCGTTTCTGATCAACGTAGTTTGGATGAAATCGTTTGTTGGCTTATGAAAAACGGGCATATTCCGTCTTTTTGTACCGCTTGTTATCGCGAGGGACGTACTGGAGATCGATTTATGAGCCTTTGCAAAAATGGGCAGATTCTCAATTGTTGTCACCCCAATGCGTTGATGACATTGACAGAATATTTGGAAGACTATGCTTTGCCGACGACAAAAAATTTGGGATATAAAGTGGTGAACAAAGAACTGCAACTTATCCCAAAAGAGAAAGTCAAAAAAATTGCTATAGAAAATATTGAGGCGATAAAAGCTTCTAGTAGACGCGACTTTAGATTTTAAATTAAAGTTAAATGTCAAAAAATTCAGGGGGATAAAGTATTATGGGGTTAAACGATGTAGCATTCGGAGAAAGATTGCATATTGGATTTTTTGGAATGCGTAATGCAGGCAAGTCAAGTCTTGTCAATGCTGTCACAGGGCAGCAGTTATCTGTCGTCTCTGACGTAAAAGGGACCACGACCGATCCGGTGAAAAAAGCAATGGAGCTATTGCCTTTGGGCCCGGTGGTAATTATCGACACACCAGGTTTGGACGATGAAGGTAAACTTGGGGCACTGAGAGTACAAAAATCCAAGCAAATTTTATCTCAAACTGACATCGCTGTGCTTGTCGTCGATAGCATTAGTGGCCTTACCGAGCAAGACAGAGAGCTTGTAGCATTATTTCAAAAACGCGAAATCCCATATGTAGTGGCGTATAATAAATCAGATTTATTGCCGTACGAAATAATCCTCCCCAACAAACGTGCTATATATACAAGCGCTAGTACAGGCAGGGGTATTGCTGAATTAAAGAGTGCTCTCGGTGATTTCGCCAAATTGCGTCAAAACCGGAGAACATTAGTTGCCGAATTTTTACAACCAGGAGATATTGTTGTTCTTGTAACACCGATTGATGAGTCTGCTCCCAAAGGAAGATTGATTTTACCACAACAATTAACTTTGCGAGAAATACTCGATGCAAACGCTATCGCTGTAACTTGCCAAACTGATCAACTGCAACAGACTCTGGGAGTGCTTTCCAAGCCACCTCGCATGGTCATAACAGATTCCCAGGATTTTGAACAGGTGAACACCATCGTTCCACCCGACGTACTGCTCACATCATTTTCTATTTTAGTAGCGCGCTATAAAGATGAACTCAAACAGCCGGTTATGGGAGTAGCTGCACTTTCCAGACTTATAGACGGTGATCGCGTTCTGATTTCAGAAGGATGTACCCACCATCGACAGTGCAATGATATCGGCACAGTGCAAATTCCAAGATTAATCAAAAATTTTTATGGGGTTGAACCTCAATTTTCGTTTACTTCGGGATGCGAATTCCCTGATGATTTATCTGATTATGCGCTAATAATTCATTGTGGTGGATGTATGTTAAACGAATCAGAAGTACGCTACCGCATAAAAAGTGCTAAAGATGCGAATGTGCCGGTGGTTAACTATGGCGTAGCTATTGCCCAAATGTACGGCATTTTAAGACGTAGTTTACAGCTTTTCCCCGATATTATCGAGCTGTTAGGAACTGAGACTACTTTAAGCGCCGCAGTTTAAAATAATGGAATTCTATCTTCTAGATCAGCAAATGCGCAAAAATGTTAAAAAACATGAAACCAAAAGTAGCTTTCTTGAAAAATCAATAATTGTGCGTCTTTGTTGGATTTTTTAGCAGATCATTTTTTCAGAAACATTACTTGACTGGTTTTTAAAATTAGTATATTATAGACCCTGCAAGTGATTTTTAAAAGCAGCGGCTTTTCATTTAGAAAGGGGAAGTTTTATGGGTGAGTACGTACTAAGGACGAAAGACCTTACTAAAAAATATTCAAAAAACACTTCAGTGGATGGCATAAACCTTGAAGTTCGCAAAGGTGATATATATGGTTTCATAGGCAAAAATGGAGCGGGGAAGACTACAACAATTAAGATGATTGCTGGTCTTAGCAGCCCTTCGTCAGGTGAGATAGAGCTTTTTGATGGAGAAAACGTTTTGGATGGCAGAAAAAAAATAGGAACGGTGATTGAGAGCCCGGCGCTGTATCCATATATGACAGCTTACCAAAACATAGAAGTTCAGCGGCTCATGAAGGGTGTTAAAGACAAAAGTATTACAAGTCAATTGATTGACATAGTTGGCCTCCAGAATGCGGGAAAAAAGAAAGTTAAGAATTTCTCGCTTGGAATGAAGCAACGGCTTGCAATAGCTATTGCACTTGTTGGCGAACCTGAATTTTTGCTTTTGGATGAGCCGATCAACGGGCTTGACCCAAGTGGAATAAAGGACTTGAGAGAGTTAATCGTAAAGCTTAATAAAGAAGCTGGCATTACGGTACTTATTTCCAGTCATATTTTGAGCGAACTTGCCAAGTTTGTCACGTGCTACGGTGTTATAAATGAAGGCAAACTCATCAAACAGTTCAAAGCTGATGAGTTAAGCGCTTTAACCGCTCCAAAAGCGGAGTTTGTGGTGAATGATCCGCAACGTGCATGTGCAATAATTGAGGATGTGTTTCGTGTACCAAATGTTCAGGTTGATGGGAATTCTGTGATTGTTACTGGGTTTGTCCAAAAGTGGGATACAATGCAGAAGTTTTTGGAAGATAATGACATAGTTATAAGCGCTATAAATAAGAGCGGTGACAGCGCAGAGGAGTATTTTCTGGAATTAATGGAAGGAGAGAAAAAGTAATGATAGGTCTGATTAAATCTGATTTTTATAAAATATTGAGGACCAAGTCTTTTTACATATGCGGAGGTCTTGCTGCGATATTTGCGGTTCTAAGCGTTGTAATGATGGACGTTAGTAGTAGAATGCAGTATGCGATGTATGGTTTGGAGGATTTGTATGTTTCGCCATATACAGGTGCATATTCGTTGGTTCTTGGCCTCACGAATGCAACTTTGTTTGCTACCATAGTTGTTTCGATGTTTATCCCGAGTGAATTTAAATTTGGAACCATTAAAAACATAGCATCGAGAGGCATTAGTAGGTCCGCAATATACCTTTCAAAATTGGTGATAACTGTTTTTGTGTCCGCGGTTTACTCTTTGCTGTGCGGTGCTGTAGCATTTGTTGCTGGATGTTATACCGCTGGTGTTGGCGAGTTGAATCGAAACGAAATGTTAAATGTTTTCGCGGTTGTGGTGCTGTTTTTGTTGGCTGAAGTGGCGCTACAAAGTATTTTTCAAATGGTAGGTTTTATGGTGAGGGGAACAGGTTGGTCTATGATTACAAATATAGGCATACAGGTTTTTGTTCCAACAATGATTTTTGGATACATCGATTTTGCCATAAATAGTTGGATCGTTCCGGTAATATCATCAAACGAGTGGCTTAGCAGTTGGATGAAAGTGAGCGATTTTAGCATATCGAATTATTTCCCGCTCGAGTATCTTGGCAAATTCACAGAGATTGATATTTCACACATCAGTTTTTATAAACACGATATTATTACGGGTATTATCGTTTCTGTGATTTATCTCGTATTATCAACATTAGCTGGTATGTTGAATTTCCGCAGAAGAG
>CAZDOV010000028.1:0-7367 GCA_964507135.1 uncultured Eubacteriales bacterium
GAGATAATTCTCAGAGAACTATGCTTTTTGAAATATATTTCGAGAATAATTATATAAATGTATTATATATATTGTCAAGCACTTTTTGCAAAATTTATAAATTTAGCCTAAAAAGCGTTGCAAAGCAAAACCCTGCACAAGTGTGTGCAGGGAAGTTGGTCAAGTACTAACGTTTGATTTTGCCTGTAGCTATCAGTTTTTCAATAATTAGATTCCAATTTTTACGGTCGCGCAAGTCGGGTAGGTCAGGGGGATTGTAATCAGGGCTCGGCGGCCAGGCAATTCTAAAAAATGTCGCTAAAAACGGGATCGGTATTTCGGAGCTTGGTTTGATATCGTAACGTGCAAGTTTTTTTGATAATTCTTCGGAATAATCAAAGGCGTTTCGAAGGAGTTTATGTGTCAAGTCATATGTGAGCTTATCATCACACAAGGCTCCCAGATCTTTTGTGACTTTTTCACGGATGTCTATTAATTTACTGCTAATCGGTGTTCTCTTTTTAACATGTAACTCGAAGGCATCCATCAGCCCCTTCTTAAAACCCCCAGATAAATACGCCACAGTGTCCGTAACAACAGTATTAATATGCGTCTCTATTTCTTTTAAACCTTCATCCACTTCATTTCGATATTGTTTAAATTTTTCCATGGCTTCATCGATAAATTTGTTGAACTCTGCTTTTGTAACTGGCATAATAATCATCCTCTCTTTAGCAATTAAATTTTGGAGATAATTCTCAGAGAACTATGCTTTTTGAAATATATTTCGAGAATAATTATATATATATATATATATATATTGTCAAGTAAAAATACAAAAAATAAGTAAAATATAACAAAAACTAATTATTTCGCGAATTGCGAGGGGGTTTTCAACTCCATCAGGCAAAAAGTTATTCGCCTCTTCAGCCAAAAGAGATTATCATCAACCGAGGTATGCGCTTGTTGAAAATTTGTTCAAAAAATGGTATTATGTTAAACACTTGTTTCAATTTGTTACTCTCAGATTTTTCGGAGGTCTATATAATCATGAACTCTTTCAACGAAGCCTGGAACCTCATTTGCGATTTTTGCAAAACTCGCATTACGGGCGTCGCTTATAAAACTTGGATAAGTCGGATTGAGCCCGTAAAGCTTGATTTTGACGAAGGTAAAGCGGTTTTGACCGTACCAAATAAATTTCACAAACAAACCCTCACAAAGTGTTATCTTCCTTTGCTAACAAATGCATTCAGCGAAATTTTCGGTTCTGGAATAGATATTTGCTTCATCACTCCTGAAGAAATTGAAAATTCTAATAAAAAATGTGATCAAAATCTTGCTATTGACTCAAACTATGAGTTTACGTTTGATACTTATATCGTCGGCTCTTCCAATAAATTCGCTCACGCTGCAGCCTTAGCCGTTGCCGCTAATCCGGCCGGAGCATATAACCCACTGTTTATTTATGGCAATTCAGGGCTTGGCAAAACGCACCTTTTGCGCGCAATTTGCAACGACATAAAAAAAACAAGCCCCGACAAAACTTTTCTTTATATCAAAGGCGACGATTTCACGAACGAGCTTATAGATTCTATCAGAAAAAACACTATGAGCGAATTTCATCAAAAATACAGAAAAACAGATGTCCTTCTCGTCGACGACATTCAGTTTATTGCCGGGAAAGATTCCACACAAGAAGAGTTTTTTCATACGTTCAATTCGCTATATGAAGCAAAAAAACAGATCGTATTAACATCGGACAGGCCTCCAAAAGAAATTCAAACGCTCGAAGACAGGCTACGAACCAGGTTCGAATGGGGCCTTATTGCGGATATTCAGCCACCTGATTTTGAAACGAGAATAGCAATCGTCAAGCGAAAAGCCGAACTTTTGGATATTCACATGCCACACGAGGTGTGTGAATATATTGCAAAAAAATTAAAAACAAACATACGACAACTCGAAGGGGCCGTAAAAAAAATGAAAGCGCACCATTTGCTCGGCGGTGAGCCAATGGGGATTCAAACAGCACAGCTTGCCATATCGGATATACTCAATAACGACCAGCCGCCACCTGTCACAATCGAAAAAATAATCGAAGAAGTCGCCAGAACGTTCAGCATTTCGGCTACAGATATCAGATCTTCAAAACGCTCGTCTGCCGTCTCAAACGCACGGCAAATTTCGATATATATAGTACGCGAAATCACACAGCTCCCTCTCGCAACTATCGGCGATGAGTTCGGAGGCCGTGATCATTCGACTATCGTTTATGCCCTTCAGCAAGTCGAAAAGACTCTTGCTAAAGATCAAAAAATAAAAGCAATGGTTGAAGATATCATAAAAAATATCCGTGATAGGTAAATTTTTTTGCCTTAAAAACTTTCAACATGTTTTGAACTTTAAACATTAGGTTTTCAACAAAATTGTGGACAACTTTTTCACAGCTAGTTTTGTTCACAATTTCTAAACAACTTATCAACATTTGAAATGCCGGTTTGTTTAGAAAATCCCTGGATTTAAAGCATGTTTCAACATATCCACCGACACTACTACTAATACTATATAATTAATACTATTCTTACTATCTAAGTGTATTTTTTCAAACTATACAACGAAAGGCTTGTTGAAAAATTTATGAAATTTCTATGTGAAAAAACAAAACTCGTGGAGGCACTTTCAAGTGTGCAAAAAGCTGTTGCACAAAGGTCCACAATTCCTGCGCTCGAAGGAGTTCTTTTACGTGCTGAAAATATGAAACTTTCTCTGTGTGGTTATAATACAGAGCTGGGTATTACTACGGTTATTCCTGCACAAATTAATATTGAAGGTTCCGTCGTTTTAAATGCTCATCTTTTTACTGATATTGTTCGCAAATTGCCTGAAGATCTTGTTGATTTTGAGCTCAGTAATAACTTTGTTGCTCTTATCACTAGTGGCAAGAGTTCTTTCGAACTTTTGGGTCTTGATGCTGCCGAATTCCCTAGTTTGCCAACTTTAGATACTTCGTCATTCTTTGACATCTCTTCTGAAATTCTTGGTAGTATGATTCGTCAGACTATTTTTGCTGTGGCCGATACTGACACTAAACCTGTTCATACCGGTACGCTTTTTGATATCAAAGAGCGTACTATAACTTTAGTTTCTGTTGACGGTTATCGTATGGCTATGCGCACTGAAAATATTTCTGAAGATGTCGAACTTCGCTTTGTTGTACCTGGCAAAACTTTACGCGAAGTTTTGCACTTGTTGCCTACTGCTGAAGAGTCTATCAGAGTTTCTGCTGGTATGCGTCATATTTTATTCGAAGTTGGGGATTATACTATTGTTTCACGACTTTTGGAAGGTGAATTTTTAGATTTCAAGTCTACTGTTCCGACAAATATTCAGAGCACGATTACGGTTGACGCTCATAGTTTTGTCAGCAGTATTGAGCGCGTATCTCTTCTTATTACCGATAGGCTCAAAAGTCCTGTTAGGTGCGTTTTTGGTAAAAATAAAATTCACTGTTCCTGCGTAACAGTTATGGGCAAGGCCGAGGATGAAATTGCTGCGAAAAGCAATGTTGAAGCCGCATTCGAGATTGCATTCAATAATAAATATATGATAGATGCCCTGAAAAATGCTGATTGTGATGAAGTTAAAATAGAGCTCAGTGGGCCTCTTAGTCCAATCAAAATTTTGCCGAAAGAAGGAGATTCGTTTTTGTTTCTCGTTTTGCCGGTGAGAGTAAAGGCGCAATAAAAGATGCGCATGTTTTTGGGTGATGTGTTTACTACTCTTTTAGCTTAAAAATAATCTAAAAAAGAAAGCGACTGATTTGTTTTTATGGGAATTGATGTGCCGATATGCACAGAATTTATAAAACTCGACTCTTTTTTGAAGCTTTGCGGTGAGACTTCTAGTGGTTCAGAGGCGAAAATGGCAATAATATCAAAAAAAGTTAAAGTGAATAACGAAATTTGCGCCAATCGCGGAAAAAAACTTTATCCTGGCGATAAAATAGAAACGTGCAACGAGATTTACACGGTGATTTCGGAGTGAACGTACTTAAAATAGCGACCGAGAATTACCGTAATTTGAAAATTAAAAGCCAGGAGTTTTGTGACGGAATTAATTTTATTTATGGAGAAAACGCACAAGGAAAAACAAACTTGATCGAATCAATTTGGATGCTAACAGGCGCGAGGTCGTTTCGCGGTACAAAAGACAGAGATTTAGTTGAGTTTGGCAGTGAATTTGCAAAAATAACTGCGAACGTTTGCTTTGAAGAAAGAATCCAAGAAATAGCTTTGAATTTTTCTGACGGAAAAAGAAAAGCGTTCTTGAATGATGTGCCGCAAAAATACCCCACAGAACTTATCGGGAGGTTTCGGGCGGTTTTGTTTTCACCGCTACATATATCGCTCGTTAGTGGTGGACCTGAAAAAAGGCGCAAATTTCTCGACGCTGCAATATGTCAGCTTAAACCGACATATACTGCACTTTTGATAAGGTATAATCAAATACTGCGGCAGCGAAATTCGTTTTTGAAGAATCCACAAAACAGTGGAGGCTTTGAATTTTTAGATATTTTAGATAGCGAAACAGCTCGCTTGGGAGCTGAGGTGATTCAAAAAAGGCTTGATTACATGAATTTGTTAAATGATAAAGCTACTAAGATATATTCCGAAATATCAAAAGACAGAGAAAAGATGAAAATTGAATATATTTCTAAAATCGCGAGATGCGAAACAAAAAATGTTTCACGTGAAACATTCGAAAAAAATTTTTTTGAGAAAATTTTAGCTGAAAAATTAAAAAAAGCCAGAGATTCTGATTTGAAATTTGGATTCACGTCATTTGGTCCGCACAAAGACGATTTGGAATTTCATATTGACGGTACAGCAGCAAAAAGCTTCGGGTCTCAAGGGCAGCAGCGCTCTGTTGCGCTCGCTTTGAAGTTAGCTGAGGCAGATATTTTAACTCAAGAGATAGGCGAGTCGCCGGTTATACTCCTTGATGACGTTATGAGTGAACTCGACGACGACAGAAAAATGTATCTCGCTAAAAAAACTGAAAATCGCCAGGTTTTTATCACCGGGTGCGATAAATTTTCTGCCAAGCTTATGCGTTCAGGGAAAATTTACGAAGTGTCAAACGGTAGCATACTTAGCGAAGAGCAAATTTGATGATATTTGACGACTTGTTTGTGCGAGGTGATAGACAGTGTATGTTAACATTGGCGGAGAAACGATAATAAACAGCGATGAAATTGTTGGGATTTTTGATATTGACAAAACTACTGTCCACAAGAACAACCGAAATTATTTGTCAAACGCCGAAAAAAGAGGTAAAATAGTAAGCGTTGCAGAGAAGATACCTAAGTCATTCATAGTTTGTAAAAACAAGTCAGAAAACATGGTCTATATAACCCCATTAGCGCCGATCACGCTGTTTAAAAGGATATCAGGAAAAGCATAAGCTTTGTCCGGAGGTGTTGAGTATTAAAGGTTCGAATTTGCCTTGTTGCCCTTATTGTGATGCAAGGGTGAGCTATTGGAGCTCTTTTGTTTCGAAAAACCGTTCGTTTTATAAATGTGCAAACTGCGGCAAGAAGTCCGATGTTTTGGTGAGTTCAAGTGTTTACAGGTTCTTTGTGTTTGTTCAGATTGTATCGATAATTGTTTTTGTTTTTGCAATTTTTGCCGGTGGCCAGTATTGCTTGCTTGGCTTGCTTGTGATTTTAGCGTTGTTTGCGTTGTTTTATGCTTCTGTGCCATTTAATGTGCGCTTTTTAAAGCAACAAACTAAAAAAGCGCAAAAATCAGAAGCCTATGACAAGCGCAGGGCTAAATATGCTAGAAGTAAAAATGCAGTCACGAATAAATCTGGTGGAAATAGCGGGAATGATATATATAGTAATTAAATATGGATAAAAATTGACTTTTTGGAGGAATTTGATTTTGGATAATAACGAAATAAACCAAAGCGGCGGAAAGTACGGAGCTGGGGAAATACAAGTTCTGGAAGGCCTTGAAGCCGTTCGGAAAAGGCCGGGAATGTATATAGGCACTACCGGCCCGCGTGGGCTTCATCATCTTGTTTATGAAGTCGTTGACAACGGCATAGATGAAGCTTTGGCCGGATTTTGCGATAAAATTGAAGTAGATATTTTGCCCGGAGATATAATAAAGGTCAAAGATAACGGTCGCGGTATACCTGTCGGGATTCATCCGACTGCGGGAATACCAGCTGTTACGGTTGTTTTTACGGTTTTGCATGCCGGCGGAAAATTCGGAGGCAGTGGATATAAAGTTTCAGGAGGCCTTCACGGTGTTGGAGCGTCGGTGGTTAATGCACTTTCGGAGTGGCTCGAAGTTGAAGTCTGCGATGGCGAAAAAATCTACAAACAACGTTTTGAACGCGGTAATATCGCGAGTGATCTCGAAGTTATCGGAGAATCCTCGGAACGCGGCACGACTATTACGTTCAAAGCTGATCCGGAAGTGTTCAAAGAGACTACGGTTTACGATTATGAAATCCTGCAAACAAGACTTCGCGAACAGGCGTTCTTGAATGCTGGAATCAGGATTGTTCTCAGCGATACTCGCAATCCTGAAGAAGCGCGGGAAGATGACTTCAAGTACGAAGGCGGAATAAAAAGTTTTGTGGAGTACATTCACAAAAAGAGGGGTCTTGGGGTTATTCACGAAGATGTGATAAGTTTTTCCGGGATGTTACCAGACGGCACAGCAAGCGGCGAGGTGGCGTTCCAATATAACGACAGTTATAACGAATTGATACTTTCGTTTGCAAATAATATTCACACGATTGACGGCGGTACTCACGAAGACGGGTTCAAGCGGGCTTTCACTAGGGTTATAAACGATTATGCGAGGAAATATAATTTATTGAAAGAAAATGACAGGAATTTTTCCGGCGAAGACGTGCGCGAAGGTTTGACTGCGATTGTCAGCGTGAAAGTCCAGAACGCGCAATTTGAAGGCCAAACAAAAACAAGACTCGGGAATACCGAGATAAAAGGCCTCATTGACGGAATTTTGACCGATAAGTTTGAAACATATCTCGAAGAAAATCCAACAGTCGGGCGAGCAATTGTTGAAAAAGCTTTGGTCGTTTCAAGAGCTAGAGATGCAGCAAAAAAAGCAAGAGATTTAGTCAGACGTAAAAGCGCTATGGAATCGGCTTCGCTCCCGGGGAAATTAGCGGATTGCCAATCAAAAAACGCCGAAGAAACAGAGATTTATATCGTGGAAGGAGATTCGGCAGGGGGTTCGGCAAAATGTGGCAGAGATAGGAAATTCCAGGCAATTTTGCCGCTTTGGGGTAAGATGCTCAATGTTGAAAAAGCTCGGCTTGATAAAGTTTATGGCAACGAAAAG
>CAZDOV010000029.1:0-7295 GCA_964507135.1 uncultured Eubacteriales bacterium
CACTTTGAGCTTCACTTTGGACTTCACTTTGGACTTCACTTTGAGCTTCACTGTCATTTTTTTCTTCTTCAGGGAACCAATCTTTTATGTACTCCTGCAACGCTTTCCCTAAAGGATTGACGTATGTGCTGCACTCTGAATGAGCAAAAGTTTCAGCAAAAAATTCTGAAAGAGAGATACCAGCATACTCGCTAACCATGCTAGGATGATACTGCTTGTTAGCTTTTGCACGTTTAAGGATATTATTCCCTATATTGTTAGCCGAAGTCACTACTAAACCAAACGTTCTAGCAGATTTAGTTTCAAATATACAGCCAAGCTTAAGGCCGAGCGTATATCTTCCTCGTGATTTTGCGCACGACTTCCAATCTATCTTCTCTTGTAGCGTTATATATAAAATTTCCATAACGTGGCCAAACTCATGTGCCACCATATACTCTATTAACTTATCATTATCACACGCAGCTAACCAGTTGCGTCTGTGAAGACCATAATATTTGTAAAGAGTAGCTTTATAACTTCCTAAATTGCCAAAAGCTATTCCGCCTAAATCAAATTCGGTAAGTTCTTCAGCTAATAAGTATTTCAATGGATAATATTTAATACTTAGCGGTAAAAGAGTGAATTTGGTTCCTTGGCTTCGTTTGTATTTTATTAATGCATCGGTAAATCCTCTATACTCGTTAAAAAGTTCATTTAATTTCATTAACGTCAAAAGCAAGGATTTCGGATGCGACTTTTTTATAAGGGAGTCTTCAATTTCAAAAACATCAGGAGCACGATTTATATATTCATCGATTTCATCGCGTAATTTGTCCTTAACTTGTTCTTCTGTTAATGTGTCCGCGGCTGTAGTAACCAAAGGCGATATCATCTTTCGCTTTGCTACTTGTGCTATTTTATTTAGTATAAAATAATAGACACTCCCACACAGATAAGACATACTAACTACTATGAAAGATGCTTTGATGTCTATCGTATCTTTAATATTTTTTATAATTCTGGTATATTCGCCATTTTTAGCACTTACAACATTTGATTTAGCTTGATCAGTAAATGGTACAGAAAAATTTGTAAATAAAATACTTAAAACTAATATTTTGGAAAGTCTTTTAATGAATTTTTTGTTCACAACTATGTCATCCTCGCTAATATTATTTTAACTATGCTTATAGTATACAATAATTTTAGAGCGATGTCAACTAATTTTCTTGTTAAAATCAATTTATACAGCAGCCATTTGATAACCATTATGTTACAATATTCATGTACAATATTGCTTATATCACACTAAAAAAGCAGCCACTAATGTAACCACAATTTAACTTTTGGATTTCATTTGGCAACTTATTCTTCGCGAAAGATATTGAAGGTTCTCATCAAGTTAAGGGTACCATACCCCCACTGCGGATTTGGATAATCACGGTTTGTTTCACGGTCACAGCCTCTAATTAGAATTAGCCGCAATCTATTTCCGGTAATTGACGGGTAATTTCCTTGTACAATTGCCCACTGAAACATAAGCGCAGATGCTCCCGCAGTGATTGCAGCGGAAACACTTGTGCCGCTTGTGACTCCAGTACCATTTGGATATATAGCCTCAACTTCTACTCCAGGAGCGACGAAATCCGGTGCAGCTTTTATGCCAAGTGTGGGGCCCCACGAGCTATTTATGTAAAGGCTTTGCTCTCTACTGTTATACGCGCCAACTCCGATTGCTCCAGCAGCGGTAGACGGTATAACAACAGTGTAATTTGGAGTAGGCGATATAAATTCTATATCCGGACTGATGAACCCAGTCATAGGCAACCATGCGTGATACTCGCCGCTAATTATCAAGTCGCCGTGTAGTCTAATTTCCCATACACCTGGGACTACATCGCGAACCTGTACGAGTGCAAATCTATTTTCATTCTGATGGTAAGAAATGGTAACCGTAGATTTTTCGAATATAAGCTTTTTCTCGTAAGTAGTACCGACAAAAAATGGTATTTTATTGATGATTTCACCGGTGGGGGATTTTAATGAAAATGAAATTTTATCCCAACCGGAATACCAAATATAAGTGCTGAGCGATTTTGCTCTCTCACCAACACGAATTTCAATGGGAGCAATGTCGCCTTGTTTTTGTACTACTCCCTGAGTATGGTGGCGGGCATTACTTTCATTACCTGCACCGGTGCAAATTGCCACGCCTGTTACGTTAGATAGAAATGAAATATAATTTTCAAGACGATTTTGGCCGTTATGTCCGCCAAAATTAGACCCAAGGCCCAGGCATATCACGCACGGAGCCCCTACTGCGCCGGAACGTTCAAATACAAATGATACTCCGAGCATTATATCACTTGAAATATAAGCATTTTCCTGCTCAGGAGGCACTAAAAATTTTTCAAGATAAAACTGTGGCGCTTTTTTAAGTTTTACGATCATTAATTCTGAATCCGGCGCCGCTCCAATAAAATTTTTGTTTTCTCTTCCGGCTGCCAAAGAAGCGAGGTACGTTCCATGCCCGACTTCATCTTTATGGGGCACAACGCTGTAGGGATTATCATTTTGAAGTGCTTCGTTTATTTTTTCAGATGTATAAACGGTTCCAAAATTAACGCCATATTCGCCATCCCCAGGAATTGTTTGATCCCAAATATATTTGATTTTTGTCGTTCCGTCTTCATACCTAAAAACAGGATTTGTGTAGTCTATTCCCGTGTCAACTATTCCTATAACAACTCCCTGACCGGTTAAGCTTAAGTACGGCTGCTGCTGAACTGAAGAAATTTTGCTCGCTTGAAGAGATTCAGTTGCAGTAAGGCCATAGATTTCAGGATATATATTCAAAAAGTCGGAACCTAGCTCTTCGAAAATTCTCTGCATATTTTCCTGCTCAGTGTACAGAATTGCTACTTCGTTGACCAAAATCTTTGCAAGGCGTATGTAAGGTTTATCGGAAATATATTCTCTAAATGCCGGAGTATACCATGCATAAAATGGCACAGTTGTAGGCAAATTTATAAATTCTCCAAGCGACAGTTGTTCTGAATTTGGCATATAAAAAATTCCTCCAAAAATCAAATATATCCGTTAAAAAGCCAAAGTTCTTCGAGCGCATCACCAACGCAAAGTGTCCCGTATCCCCACTGATTATTAGGATATTCGAGTATCGCGCTACGACGTGCTCCTCGTTTTAGATAAGCTTTAAGACGTTCACCGTAAAGAAAAGGATCATTGCCGCGCGTTATGCCCCATTCCATTAAAAGGGCCGCAGCACCTGAAACAAACGGTGCTGCAAAACTCGTTCCGGTGACTGGTGAATACCCTCCCCCTAGAGACGCAGCCAGGATGTTAACTGCAGGTGCGGTTAAGTCAGGCTTTGTATACACAATATTTAAGGTATATCCTCGACCGGAAAAATCTGCTATAATCCCACGCAAAGAATCATAACCCCCAACTGTTATCACATTTTGTGCAGTTGAAGGAATTGTCAGCGTAACATTTGGGTCTGGATTCACAAATGATGTGTCATTGCCAACTTCTTCAACTGTAGGAAGATATAAATCATAAGTTCCTTCCACAACATTTTCAGCTCGAATTTTAATTTTATAAATCCCTATTGGAATTTGACCCGAAACAGCGCTGATTTGAAAAAATATTTCTTGAAAAGTGTTATAAAATTTAGGTTGACCGTAATTTATAATTATTCTCGTGTTGCCTATGCGATAAGTTCGAAATCTATCGAAATATACTATTTCACCGGTTGACTGTCCGCTCGGCAAAATAAATTCAACCGCAAAAGTATCTACGAAGTTTTTCCACATAGTGACAAAAAAAGAATTATTTTTACCAGAATAAAAAAATTCGACATTTTGCGTCTCGTTTGAAAAAATTTTCCCGGAATGATGATGACCTACAGTGCCTTCATTGCCTGATGCGACTACAATCGATGTTCTCCATTTTTCGGCCATATCATTTATATAAACCTCAAAAAGAGATTTCCCGTTATGAGGGCCATCGTTTGTACCATAACTTATGTTTATTACAAGTGGCATTTTGAGCTCACGGGCTTTATCAATAGAATATTTTATGCCGCGCATGATTTCTGTACTTTTTGCAAAAGATGGAGAATTTTTTTCACCTAGTTTAACTACTATAAGTGATGCTTTTGGTGCAATTCCAGTAGTTTCACCGCCAGACGCTCTGCCGTTTCCAGCGGCTACGCCTGTGACAGCTGTTCCATGCCCAATAAAATCTATTTCGGGCACGATTTCTTGAGGATTGCTGGAAATAATGGCAGAATTAATTCGTGAATTATCATATTCCGCTCCGCTCCTAAATCCTTGCGGAGGCACGCCTTGAGCCGTCTGATCCCACATATATAAAATCCGGCTAGTACCATCGTCGTTTTGAAAATCCGGATGAGTATATTCAATCCCAGAGTCTATAATTGAAATCAGCACTCCTTCGCCAGACAAACCATATCGCTCTTCTTCCCGGACCGGTTGAACACATGAACGTTCTAAGCTTTCCTCTATATTTAGAGTTAAAATTTTCGGGATTTCGACAGCCTCGATTTCAGAATATTGGTCTAAGAGAGAAAGCTGTTCATATTTAACAGTAAGAATTGCAAAATTTTCACTTAGTATTTCAGTTGTGGCGCCGATAGCACGACCTATTTCATCAATATCGCCACTGTATTTCACAATAATTTCAAACGTAGAATTTTCGCTTTCGGATTCACTTACATACGGAGCTAAATCAAAAAAAGGCATAAAAAAACCTCCTCGACCAATTAATATGGCAAGAAGAGAGAAGTTATAATCAAAAGCTGATTCTATCGATTCTAAATTATTTTAATTCTATATTATTTCAATATTGATATGAACGCAGCATTATTGCCTCGCTTCCCTTTTGACGCTCGATGCGAAAATAACATATCGCTATGGCATGATGTACATACGCAAGACTTATAAATATTTTTGGCATCGATGCCACAGCCTATTAAAATTTTTTCATTAACTTCTTCTAGACCGACATAGACTTTTCCTTTGAATTTTTCGGATTTTCTAGATTTTATTCCCAAATTCAAATCTTCGAATTTAGACCAAACGTCTTCAAAAACATCAAAGCAACATTCTCCAATTGCAGGGCCTAAAGCACATACGATATCGCTTTTTTTACTGCCGAAAACGCTCACAAAAACCTCCGCTAAATTTTCAGCAATTTTCAAAACAGTACCGCGCCATCCTGCGTGCGCCAAACCCACTACTTTATGTACAGGATCAAGCATATAAACAGGGCAACAATCCGCATGAGAAGTTTTCAAAACAATATTCGGAATATTTGTAACGAAACCGTCCATTCCACCATAATTAAACCGGCGATTTTTCACATCATTTTCAGTAATAACTTTTATTTTATTACCGTGCACTTGATCACTGCTGACGATATTTTCACGGCTAAAACCAAGTGCGTCACAAAATATTTCATAGTTTTTATCAACATTTTCTCTTAAATCATTAACGCCATAGCTCAAGTTCATAGAAGAAAATTCGTTTTCGCTAACGCCGCCTAACCTCGTCGAAAAACAATGCTTTACAAAATCATATTTTTCGAGGGCTTTAAAGGTTAAATACCCTACGGAATCCGAAAAATTCAAATTCATTTTAGTACTTTTAAACTCCATAAAGCCCTCCTTGATACAATTTGAGATCAATATTGTTTAAAACGTCACCCAATATCAAATATATTCATATTGGATATCAATACACATCGTTTTTGTTTGGCAGTCTGTTCAGTAACCTTAGTTCGAACTCAATACCCAAGCGGTCATCGTCAAATAGTTTTTCGTGTGGTACTACTTCAAACTCAGCGTCTTGGATATCTTCGCCCTGCTCTTTTAAATCAGCGATTCCTTTTTTCAGCGCGTTATAATAATCGTTAATCAGTGATTTTGAATTTTCGTCCGTGCCTACGATGCTTTCAATTCCATTTTCCTGTTTTGCAGCAAAATCTGCAAGGAGTTTGTAGCTTTCGTCGCTTAGTTTTACTGAACCAAATCCTTCAGATAATCTTGCACCTACGGTGACACATGGTGTTCCTCCTTGTTTGGTGACTTCTTCTTTGGTTATTTGCTTATTGTCACCGAGGTAATATTTTAGGATTTGTTCGTAATCGGTTTCGTTCAAAATACCGGTTTTGTTATCTGAAGCTTTGTATTCTTGAGCAAAAGTTGGGTCGAATTTGACTAAGTCACTCTTTTGCTCTGGTTTGTCTTCTGGCGTTTCGTTTTCTTCCGGAGTTTTTTCACTTTCCGGAGTTTTTTCGCTTTCCGGAGTTTTTTCGCTTTCCGGAGTTTTTTCGTTTTCCGGAGTTTTTTCGCTTTCCGGAGTTTTTTCGCTTTCCCGAGTTTTTTCTTCTTCGCCAGCGTACCCAAGGAATTTAATTCCAAAATCAATTACAGGATTGCCTTTTTCATCAACATTGTCATACGCTATGGCCTCAAATTTAGCATTCTTTACATCTTTGCCTACTTTTTTGAGATATGCTATCTCCTTTTTAAGCGCATCATGATATCTATTTACTAATGAATTTGCCTTTTCGTCCGTGCCTACGATGCTTTCAATTCCATTTTTTTGTTTTGCGGCAAAATCTGCAAGAAGTTTGTAGCTTTCGTCGCTTATTGTCACTGAATCAAATCCGTTAGATAGTCTTTCACCGACGGTAACACATGGTGTTCCTCCTTGACTTATAACTTCTTCTTTGGTTATTTGCTTATTGTCACCTAGGTAATATTGTAGGATGTTTTCGTAGTCGGTTTCGGTCAAAATACCGGTTTTGTTATCTGAAGCTTTGTATTCTTGAGCAAAAGTTGGGTCGAATTTGACCAAGGTTTCTTCTTGTTGATCGTCAGCGTATCCAAGGAATTTAATTTCAAATTCAATCATAGGATTGCCCGCCGCGTCAATTGCTCCGTGCGCTATGGCCTCAAATTTTGCTTTTTCGATGTCTCCGCCTTCCGCTCTAATTGCCGTCAATTTATCAACCAACGCTTCGCGATAATTGCCGGCTACAGATCCTGCTTGGGAACCGACGCCGACTATACTTCTAACTGCATTCGGTTGTTTTGCGGCAAATTCAGCTATTAATTTATAGCTTTCATCACTTATTTCAACCGAATCGAATCCCCAACATACACGTTCTCCAAGTGTGACGCAAGGCGTTCCTCCCTCTGCAATGACATCCTCTTTGGTTTTTGTCAAATCGTCGCCAAGGTAGTAGCGTGCAATTTCTTTGAAGTC
>CAZDOV010000030.1:0-7254 GCA_964507135.1 uncultured Eubacteriales bacterium
CTCGAACCCATGACCTCTCGCGTGTGAGGCGAACGCTCTAACCAGCTGAGCTATGCGTCCAAAAAGCGATTCTCGCTCTTATCACTGATATTATACAAGCTTATCTTGTGTCATGCAATACCTTTTTTAGTTGAATTTTGAAGCAGTATTCAAATACAAGATTCACGCAGCTGTATGAAATTTTTGATATAGCTCAGAATTTCATAATGCTGCGTGATTAGTTTTTATTGAAAATCACATATAGATAATTGCAGGGTTATCGCGTCCGTTTTTTCCATCGTGACCACGCCATCCTCGATAAAGCCAATAGTTACGGTTCACATCACCGGCTTGCCCACCTTTTCCGGGTTTTCCAGCTCTCAACGAAGTATCATAGTTATACGAAACAACGCATTCTTTGCGATCTATTTGAATTGCGCAGCCGCCGTCTCCGCCGTTACCACCGTTCCCGCCGCTGCCGCCACCAAATATGATATGCCACAATTTCTGATAGCTTCCGTCGCCGCCATCTCCCCCATTGCCTCCACGCACGGTCATATCTTTTAAATTAATAGCGCCGGAAAGAACTTCGATTGGAGCATCGGGGGTTTCGCCATCTGAACCGTTATACTTAAACCAAGTATTTTCGATGCCATCACATCCACAAGTTCCAGATGATTTCTTTATTTTGCCATTTGTAATCGTCACACACACGTCATCGGCGTATCGATAAACATCCTTGTACAGTGTTTCTGAGTGACCCTCGTGCCACACGCGCTTATGTTTTTCTGTTCGCTCAGCAGGTTGACCTGGAGAGTTGTGTCTATATGTAGTTTCATCAGTTGTGTCATATGAATAGTATCCCGGATGCCAAACTGTGTGCTTTTCTGTATGATCAAATTTCTTTTCTCCCACAACAATTCTAGCATCACTGTTGCTTTCAAACAAAATTGAGTGGCCATTTAAATCTAAACATATAGATTTTTTCAGGTTCAAAGTGCTGCTCACACATATATCGCTTTCTAAAATTATCGTTTCGCCTTTCTCTGCAAAGCTGACAGCTCTTAGCAAATCTTGAAAGTCGTTCACATTATAATGCTTCGATGAAGCACTAAAAGTAGGTACACTGTCATGACTTTCTGCACGACAAGGGTTAGTCGTCACTCCGAAGATCGTAACAATCAAACTCAAACACAAAGCTACAACTCTTTTAACCATCTAAACATCCTCCTGTTTTTAAACCATTTTTTGATTCACAAATTTATTGCACATCAGTTCTTATGATTAACAAAATTAAAACTTTAAAATTGAACTTAACAAACTTGCTAAAGCTAGTAATGCCATTATCATCGTACTTCACCACTTATTCGTAATTTATTTTCAACAAATCAGTTTACAATGTTATTATAAAACATTTAGCCGAGAATGTCAACATGTTTTTAGTGGCAAGTTTTTAAATTTAACTCATCGTTTTTTCTCGAACAGCGCCACCTAAGGTTGCGTTACGCACGAAGGCAGTGCGTAACGAGTTTTTTTATAATACTTCCAATCGAACGTTGTATATATACCATTAAAAAACATATCAAGTTCTTGAGCTCTACGAGATAAAAGCGCATTAAGACATTTTCTATCCGCTGAATGATGGTACTTCATAAACTCACGTATGAATTCATCTTGGTCAATGGTGTCAAGGCATTTCAATGAAAAAGTTTCTTGGTACAATTCAAGATAGTCTCCGCAACAATACCCCACCGTACCGTCCGATATTTTAACTTTATACCAATTTTCGTTAATTTTATTAGTATCCAAAACCGTCAATTTTGTACCGTTTGGAAGAAGTCGTAATTTACATGACGATGTGTTCGGAGATTCTCTGAGCCTTAGTGAGTCGTTGACGTGCACTATAGCTTTATCGATAACACGAGTTTCGTTCTTGCAATTAAGCAGAACGTCTTTTAAACGGCTGCCATTACGTATCCATCCAGAACCCAAGTTAAACGTAAAACTGACAAGAGCGTCAAATTGGTACTGGCTAAACATGATATTATTCGCGATAAAAAAGTTATTAACAGCATTAGAGCAAGCTCCATAATTGAGAGTTTGCATAAAATACGCTAAAATTTCATCTTGACTAAGATTATCGTAAAATGTATCTCGTGATTCGATTTTTTTTCCACAACCTATCGTGAAAAATCCCGACGCATCTATGTAAACGTTTTTGTTCATCCCCTCACAAGAAGCTATGAATTTTGTGGCATTTTTGCTAACACGTTTTCGATTTAAGTTTGGCATCAAAATATCCGTATCATCAGTGACCAGTATATCTCGGATCGACTTATCGCTAGATTTTTTCCATTCCCCACCGACTTTGCATTCAACGTTCACATCAAAAGTACCGTTTTTAGGGATAGATATTTTTGATTTCCAAATTTCCCTGTTTGATGCGTTTGTACTTTTGGTGCATTCATGTTCGCTACTATATCCAGCACCACTAATTTTGAATTTCACAGCTTCGACGCACTTATCAGTTATAGCACAAACTTCGAAATCCTCATTTTTTGCAACCGAATATGCTGAAGAATAACAATTTTTTAAGATTTCCGGTTCCGTAACTTCAACAGTGCAGCAGGATTCATTTTTATCATCCTTATTAACTGCCTTTATTCGAGTTTTTCCTTTTTTAATCCCACGAACTATTCCATAATTATCAACAATCGCAACGCTGGTGTCTTCCGATGACCATAATTTATCATAAGAAACCTTCGAATACGGCGCTATGAATATATTTTTGCCCTGAGGAACACTATAAGTATCGCGCGAAAATATCCCATTCGAACTTACCGAGAATATGCTCCCAAAACATGTTATAGCTAACGTCGAAAAAAACGATATTAGCGTACATATTTTTTTAGAATTCATACTTTTTTACAACCTTACTTTTCTAAAACTTGCTTTATAGCGAACTACTTATTCAAGTTAAAGCCGTGAATCCAATTTCATTTCGATAAAAGCAAGCTTTACGCAAAGACAAAAAAGCTCCATGGCCACCTTAAGCTCAGTGCAGTCTAAGTAACTCGGAGCAATTCGGATATTCGAATCATAAGGGTCCTTCCCATAAGGGAAAGTCGCGCCTGCTTTTGTTAAGATTATTCCTGCATTTTGACACAGCTTTACCACTCGCTTAGCACAATGATGGCAAACTTCAACGCTTATAAAATATCCGCCTTTAGGGTTGGTCCAGTTAGCTATTGGATTATTTGTGAATTCTTTTGAAAACAAATCAATTATCATATCAAATTTTGGCTTTAAAATTTGACGATGCTTTTTCATATGTTCGAGCACTCCAGACTTATCCTGCAAAAATTTGAGATGTCTGAGCTGATTTAATTTATCGAATCCAACAGTTTTTACGGAATACATTTTTTTGAGCAATTCTAAATTTTCTCCGCCACATGCCATAAACGCTACGCCAGCACCCGGGAAAGTGATTTTTGATGTTGAGAAAAATATTAATGGCATGTTTTCGTTGCCATTTTTTTCACACTCACCCATTATGTCAAGCAATTCGTCATCATCTTCGCATAACCCATGAGCAAAATATGCATTATCCCACATTATTTTGAAATCTTTTGCAGCTGGCCGAAGAGCTGCAAGTCGTCTTACGGTTTCGTCACTATACGTGATGCCTTGAGGATTTGAATATTTCGGGACACACCAAATCCCTTTTATCATCTCGTCTCTAGCGACAAGCTCTTCGATAAGGTTCATATCAGGCCCACTGGAATTCATAGGAATAGTAATCATATCCATACCAAAATATTCCGAAATAGCGAAATGACGGTCATAACCTGGAGACGGACACAAAAATTTGACTTTTCCTTGTTTCATCCATGGTTCGCACCCTCTTGCACCTTTAATCATAAAATACGATATGGCATCAAACATCATACTGAGACTTGAATTGCCCCCCACGATAAATTTCTCGGCAGAAATACCGCTTAAATTTGATATAAATTCTTTCATTTCCGGTATGCCATCACAAATCCCGTAATTTCTCAGATCCACTCCATCGCGTGACCTTAAATCAGAGTTGCTGGTCAAGATGTCCAACATGCCTAGCGATAAGTCAAGTTGTTCGCTTGAGGGTTTGCCGCGGGAAATATCAATTTTCAAATTTCGATTTCTAAAATTTTCGTAATCATTGGCCAAGCGCGAATAAATTTTAGCCAACTCTTCGTATGAAAGCTCAAAGTAATTTTTCATAATGCATTCTCAACTCATTTCTTCTTATTTAATACTTTTTAAAATATATATTTTGCAATCGATAAACATACAGTTAGCCATCATTATACTACAAATTCACAGTAAAAAGGAGCCCATAATTTATGACCATACAAAAAAATTTTGGAATTATTGGCGGCGATTTTCGTCAAATTTATCTTGCAGAAAGATTTCTTTCCTCTGGGGCTGGTTCGATTTTGTGGGGATTTAACAAACTAAACAACTCTAAATTACTCATGCAGCCGTCTGAACTTTCAAATTTAATTTCAAATTCTGAATACATAATCTTACCATTGCCGATAACCCGCGATGAAGTCACTCTTAATGCGCCTTTTTCAGATGAGAAAATTGAACTAAATGAAGAATTCTGGAGCTCGCTTGAACGTAAGGTCGTGTTTGGTGGGATGACTTCTTCTCTAAAATCTTTACCGAAAATCAAAATTTATGACTATTCCGAAAGAGAAGAATTCAAAATATTAAACGCCATACCTTCTGCAGAAGGAGCAATAAAAATTGCACTTGATCAAAGTTCCAAGACCTTATTTGGCAGCAAATGTTTTGTCGCGGGTTTTGGCCGAATCGGAAAAATCCTTTCAAATCGCTTAAAAAAATTTGGGGCAGAAGTAACCGTAAGCGCCAGAAAAAGCTCTGATTTGGCATGGATAAAAGCACTTGGATACAAACCGCTTGTTTTGAACAAAAACACCGGGAAACTCGATTATGATTTTATATTCAATACAATACCGTATATTGTTTTTGATTCAGATACGCTTGCAAAATGCAGCAAAAATGCAGTTGTTGTAGATCTCGCGTCCGCTCCTGGTGGAATCGACAATGACGCAGCAAGAATGCTTGGGTTTGAATATACTCATGCACTCGGTATACCGGGAAAACTTTTTTCAAAATCAGCATCAGACATAATTTACAGTACCATAAAAAATATATTAGCGGAGGAAAATTTATGAAAACATATTCTGAAATCCCTGCCAAAAAAATCACAATTGGATTTGCAATGTGTGGGTCTTTTTGTACCCTTTCAAAAGCACTTGATCAGATGCAAAATTTAAAAAAATCAGGGTATAACATTTTGCCAATAATGTCGTTTAACGTATTTAATCTTGATACAAAATTTGGCAAGGCCAATGATTTCATCGAACGCGCAGAACAAATAAGTGGGAAATCTGTAATTCATAATATAACCGGAGCTGAACCAATAGGCCCAAAAAATATGGTGGACATCTTGGTTGTGGCGCCGTGCACTGGCAACACTTTGGCAAAGTTTTGTAACGGCATAACCGATACGCCCGTGACTATGGCAATAAAATCACAGTTACGAATACAAAAGCCAGTAGTAATAGCGCTTGCCTCAAATGACGCTCTGGGAAATTCAGCGCAAAACCTCGGCAAAGCAATAAATATCAAAAATGTGTTTTTTACTCCAATGAGTCAAGATGACCCTGAATCAAAGCCCAACTCTCTTGTGGCACATTTCGAAAATTTGCCTGAAACAATAGACTGTGCCCTAAAAAATAAACAGATAGAGCCAATCTTCACTTAAATCCCAGCTCGAACATGATTGTTAAAATCAAATTTCTACAAAATAAAAAACAAATTTAAAACGCAGCGCAATTACGGTATTACAGAAAACCAATTTTTAGCCGATAATTTATATAAATTTCTTAGCAAAAGCAGATAAATTTAGAGGTTTTCGCTCACTCTTTTGTTTTTGAAAATTGATCTTGACATTAAATATAAACTATGATACTATAATACAGCAGCCAAGATAAATTTACATAAGGATGGTGCTATTATGAATAGTATTATTAAAAATATCTCAAAAGTTTTAGCTTTAACTACCATGGTCAGTTCATTTGCAATTTCACCAGGAGCTAAAGTTTCGGGTGTTAACCAGAACAATTCACGTATATTGACCACCAGAGAGATCGCAGGCGACCTCAATAGAATGCGTCGCCTTCTTGGTGATGACGTTCTCGTTATTGGCCCTGCCTTTCTCACAAATACTGCTATGGCGCATAGAATTTTACAACAACTTAACGCATTATTTGACAGCAATCGGCAATTTACAGGAAGCTACACCGCGTACCTCAGAGAAACCAGACAAAAACTTAGTATCTTCTCGTTTGACGATATGCCGCAGGACACCATGGCGAAATTACGCGGAATGACACCATTTAGGACGCCTAACCAAACCGGCGCGATAACTGTTGGAGCTACAACTATGCTCTTTAATTGCAGTGCCGCAACGGCGGAAGCTCAAACTTCCGGCGCATTTATGTCCCTTAAGAAATATTTTACCACACCAACGCCTGCTGCACCAATAGGAATAGCTTTATAAACGAGTGATTAATGGTCGATAGGCCTTCTCTGATCCAAGATACAGAGTATCGAAGTGTGATGGTTTTAGATGATTTGTATGGTTGTGACTGCTGTGGCTGCGAGGCTTTCAACCATGAGCCCTCATATTCTCGACTCTTCAACGATTAGCCATTGTAAAGCGCTCTCAATTTTTTTGAGAGCGTAAAATTTACATCAAATATAGGCCATATTCATTTAAATCCCAGCTCGAACATGATTGTTAAAATCAAATTTTCATCAAATAAAAAATAAATTTGAAACGCGGCGCAATTACGGTATTACAAAAACCAGGTTTTTGGCTAATAATTTATATAAACATCTTAGCAAAAGCAGATAAATTTAGAGGTTTTCGATCACTCTTTCGTTCCCAAAAATTGATCTTGACATTAAATATAAACTATGATACTATGATGCAGCAGTCAATATAAATTTACACAAGGATGGTGCTATTATGCATAGTATTATTAAAAATCTCTCAAAAGTTTTAGCTTTAACTACTATGGTCAGTTCATTTACATTTTTACCAGGAGCTAAAGTTTCGGGTACAGAACCACCGTGTGCCACTTTCCCCACTCCGCCAACCAGTTTTGATTCCCCAATCTATACCGTCGCCGCACA